>CANSGE010000004.1 GCA_947646295.1 uncultured Bacteroidales bacterium | reverse complement strand
CTCAAGGCCACACTCGTCACGCTCGGCATAGCCGGATGCATCGGTCTGAGTCTCGTAGCTTGGGGCGGATGGTGGCTGCTCGCCGTAGGAGCACTCATCGCCGTAGGCGTATTCGCGTACAGCACAGGGCCATACCCTCTCTCCACACACTTCCTGGGCGAGGTAGCCGTGATGTGTTTCTTCGGTATCATACCCGTCAACTTCACCTTCTGGCTCATGACGGCATCATGGAGCCTCCCGGTATTTCTCAGCAGTATCGCCGTAGGTCTGATGGGCGCCAATGTCCTGATCATCAACAATTATCGCGACGTCGAGGACGACCGTGCCGTGGCCAAGCGCACCCTTGCCGTGCGCCTCGGACGGCCGGCCATGCGATATCTCTATGCCACTGACGTCGCCGCAGCCGCCGTGCTGACGGTATTCGCCACAGGTACCGGCGTCGCCTTCTGGTGGCTCGCACCGGGAGTATATCTCGTCACATCCGCCATCATAGCCCTGCAGCTCGGCCGACGCCAAGGCGCAAAATTAACGCCGCTGCTGGGGGCAACGGCGCTCTCGATGTTCATTTATTCATTACTCTGCCTCTGTGTAAACGTAGGCTCCTAAATCGGTACCTCCCGTCAATTTACGCGGCGTACCGTAGCGGTCGTACCACGCCGGAGACGAAATATAGGAAGCTTGCCCTGCGTCACGTGCGGGTGAATCTTCCTTGAGACGATAGTCGAAATAGTAATCCTCACGCACAGTGCGGAAAAGCGGATCGCTGTCCCAAAGGCAGTCAACGAAATGATCGTCGTTGCTCCCCGCACTCTTCAGCAGGCAATTGTAGAGATACACGTTGGTACCCTCGAGGTCGCCATGGGAGAAGTCGGTGCCGAGACCATAGATGATGCTGTTGAAAAATCCTGCCTCCATAAATGGCTTGTCCGACTCATCGGCATCCTTGTCCGACGTATGCGCGAGTGTGATTATCGGAGAGCTTATCGCCGAGAATAAGTAATAGTTGGCAAAAGTGCAATTCTCAAACACATGGTCGCCGCCCACAAGATATGCAGCGCTCTGCCCGGCCTCGGCAAACTCGCAACCGTAGGCCGTGATTTTCGCGTGATAAGCCTCCAGGGGACAGTAGGCCGCGTTGCGCAGCCGCGAATTGACCATCGTCAGATCTACCGGCTCAGCCGAGTCGTAGCCGTTCACCGTCACGCCCTGCCAGGTATTGCGCACGTGCGCGTACGACAATTCATTGTCGCGCGACGTAGGCGTGAAGAAAATCCCCTGCCACTGCCGCGACATGATGTCAAATGATATATCCGTCACGACATTGCCCGTGCGGTCGCCGGCAAATGAGATTTCACTGCCCACCTTACCGACCGCCTTCAGCGTGCCGCGCACTATCATCGATGCGCCGTCGTGGAAGCGCAGGTCAGCACCCGGATCTATGTCCAGCGTCACACCCTCGCTCACCACGAGCGAATCAAATATCTGATACGGACGTCCGGCCGCGAAGCGGGTATCCTCCATAAGAGTCACTGCGCGCAGGCGGGTCACATCACGGCCCTGCGCATTGAGCACCACCGACTTGCTCACACCCAAAGTCTCGAAATCGAGCGAGGCATTGACATCCACCGGCACTTCCTCGCCATTCTCAGGCAAAGTCGCCGATACGAGGATGAATATAGAGTCATTGGCACGTATTTCCACATTCTGAAAATCCGTGCCGCTGAAGCCATCCACATTCAGGCGGAAAAGCGAGGCATTCGGCCCCGAAACCCTGATACGGCCTATGGAGATTCCCTTGTCGGCCGGATTGTACACCGTCATCCGGTGCGTGGTGGATACCTGGCCGGTGAAGATTTCACCCATATAGAGCGTGTCTACTGAAAATTGCGGCTGGTCAGCCGACGATGAGCTGAAGCCGTCCTCTATGCACGAGGGCAGCGATATCACAGCTACTATGGCGATAATGAGAGAGATTATGTATTTGCGTTTCATCTATCTATTAACGCGTTTCACCTCATTTTATTGCAAAACCCGCCTCAGTGCCGCGTTTTAATATTTACTAACAAACCGTGTGCAACTTAGTAATGTTTGTTAACTATACGTCGTTTTGCCACCCCGTTTGTTAGTTTGTTAATGATAAAGAAGCTAACTTTGCACCGATTTTTGAAAAAACCATTCTCAATATGGCTAATATCCTTACAAATCTGATTGCTTGCCAAAGCCGCTCACACGCATCGCGCACAGCGCTGCACTATCAAAAGGCCGACGGTGCCGACTGGACTCCCGTGAGCTGGGGCGAGCTTTCCGCTGCTGTCGACAATGCCGCTTTCGCCCTGGAGACCCTCGATCTCATGCCCGGACAGATGGTGGCGATTTTCTCGGCCAACTGCCCCGAAATACTCATCACCGACTTTGCCTGCTACCGCAATCGCGCTGTCCCCGTATCAATATACTCCACCAGTAGCCCCGAACAGGTGCGCTTCATCATCAACGATGCCGGCAGCCGCATGGTATTCGTAGGCAACCAGAAGCAATACGATATCATCCGCTCCATCATCGACGACTGCCCCTCGCTGCGCCATATCATCCTATATGATCCGAGTATCATCACCGAGAAGGCCGACCGCATCTCGATGACCATGGGCAGCCTCCTCGCTCTCGGAGCGGCCGCCTCGCAGAAATGCCGCGCTGAAGTCAATACCCGCACGGCCGAAGCATCCGACGACGACCTCGCCACCCTCATCTATACATCAGGCACCACAGGCGAGCCCAAGGGCGCCATGCTACCCCACAGCTGCTTCAACGCATGCCTGCGCATACACCGCGAGCTCCTCACGATGCTCTCCTCCGACGATATCTCACTCTCTTTCCTCCCCCTGAGCCACATCTTCGAAAAGGCATGGACATACTTCTGTCTCTACATGTCCATGGAAGTGTATATCAACCGCAACCCCAAGGAAATCGCAGCAAGTGTCCGCTCCGTGCGCCCCACATGCATGTGCTCCGTGCCGCGATTCTGGGAAAAGGCCTACGCCGCCATCCAGGAAAAACTCTCCAAAGCGTCAGGGCTCAAGAAAAAAATGATTTTCAAAGCTCTCCGCGTAGGCGCCGAACGCAATCTGCGCTATGCACGCTTGGGCAAAAAAGCGCCCATGATGCTGGAGTTGCAGTACAAATTCTTCGATAAGAAGGTATTCAGTCAGATTCGTCGCGCCATGGGAGTCGACCGCGGTAACATCTACCCCACAGCCGGGGCGCCGCTGTCGTCAAACATCGTCGAATTTTTCCATACCATAGGCGTCAACATCGTCATCGGCTACGGCCTGAGCGAGACCACAGCCACCGTATCATGCTATCCGCCCGTCGATTATGAAATCGGCACGGTCGGCGTGCCCATCCCCGGAGTGGAGGTGCGCATCGGCGCCGACGACGAAATACAGATCAAAGGCCCCACAGTAATGCGCGGATACTTCAACCGTCCCGCTGAGACCGCCGAGGCATTCACGGCCGACGGATGGTTCCGCACCGGCGATGCCGGACGCATCGACCCCTCGGGCGCGATCATACTCACCGACCGCATCAAGGACCTCTTCAAGACGTCCAACGGCAAATACATCGCGCCCCAGGCCATCGAAAGCCGTCTGGGCGAAGACCGCTACATCGAACAGGTAGCCGTCATCGGCGACAGCCGCAAGTACGTCACAGCCATCATCATACCGGCATTCGAAGCACTCAAGGAGTACGCCCTGCGCCACAAGATCCACTTCAAGAACATCGAGGATCTGCTCAACAACTCCGAAATCATCAAATTCTTCGCCGAACGCATCGAGCGTCTCCAGCGCGGATTGGCCGGTTTCGAGAAAATCAAGCGCTTCACCCTCCTGCCACGCGAATTCACAATCGAGAACGGCGAGCTCACCAACACCCTCAAGCTCCGCCGCCGCGTCATCAACAGCCACTTCGCACCGCAGATCGAAGCAATGTACTGCTGATCGCTGTCAACAAATCAGTCTCTGATTCACAATATTACGAAATAAATCTCCAAAAAATTTGGAGATTTATTTTTTTGCATACCTTTGCAGTGTGTTAGTCATGTACAACACCTAAACACTCAAACACCCCCGGCTATGGAAGAAGTTCTCATCACCTTTCTCACAGTACTTATCTGCGTAATCGCCCTATGACTATGATTGACCTGCAAAATCTCTCATACAGCTATCGCCGCGGCAGCCTGGCCCTCTCGGATATCACCACCCGCATTGAGCCGGGCATACATCTCCTGCTCGGCGAGAACGGCGCCGGCAAGACCACACTCCTGCACATTCTCGACGGTCTCCTGATACCCTCAGCCGGAACATGCGACGTCGACGGATACGCCCCCGCCCGCCGCCAGCCCGACTATCTCAACAAGGTTTTCTTCCTCTCGGAGTCTTTCGAATGCCCTTTCTCCACCATCAACCGTATGGCTGACTGCCACGCGCCATTCTATCCGCGATTCGATAGGGAACGGCTCGCCGAAAACCTCGCCGCCTTCGGGCTCGACGGCTCGGAGCGCATCAAGAATCTATCGCTCGGCATGCGCCGCAAGGCTTTCGTGGCATATGCCCTCTCTCTGCAGGTGGAGCTCCTCCTGCTCGACGAGCCAGCCAACGGCCTCGATATCGACTCAAAAAAAGAGTTGCGGCGCATGATCGGGCGCTCCATACCCGAAGACGGCACCGTGATCATATCCACGCACACCGTCCACGACCTTCAGTCGCTCTTCGACGGCGTCATAATCCTATCCCACGGCCAACTCCTCCTGTCCATGCCCACATGGGAAATATCCCGCCGGCTGGCTTTCGTGGCATCCACCTCCCCGCTCCAGCAGGCATTATATCAGGAGCCCGAGGGCGGACTCTTCCGCGCTGTCATACCCAACGACGACGCACTCGATACCGACGTCAACTACGCCCTACTATATTCTGCCGTCATGTCGCCCTCATCGCAGGCCGTCCTCGACGCTCTTAAAACCGACAACGATGAAGAATAACGATACATTTTCCATGCGCCGCATGGGCCTCCTCGCCCGCTTTTACAGCCCCACGATACGCATACACATGATTCTCTCGGTCATCTGCGTGCTTCTCAGCTATTTGATCCAACTGCTGGCCGTACTGCAAGAGTGGCATCTGCTCCTCTCGCTGGGGAGCATACTCGTCTACATGCCATTCTACACCGCACCGCTCGTATTCGCACGCTACTCCGACCGCACTTTATCCCTGTCCCTCCCGGCATCCACATTCGAAAAGCCCCTCTTCGCCCTCCTCTACTGCTTTGTGGTCACACCGCTGCTCATGGCTCTCGTATGGTATTGTTCCATGGGGGTAGCTTCCCTCTTCACAAGCCACGCCGACGTCACTACCTGCATACTCAATATGGCCGACCGCCAACTCTCCGAAGGCGGCATATCAAACCTCTCCGTCAGCGATCTCAACCGCTACCGCTGGGTCACCGAGATGCTCGCCCCCATGATAGCACTTTACGTGGTGCTCAACGTACGGCGTTCGCCTGTCGTATTCGGAATAGTGGCGATTTTCGTCACACTTGTGGTATTGTCGCTCACCGGTGGCATCATCGCCGGAGTATATGCTTTCAAGGCCGGATTTGACGCAGCCATCGCCGGCAACGAGCCCGATGAGAAAGCTATCGTCAAAACAATCATGGACTCCGTCAGCTCATCCATGTGGATCGTATCAGCCGTCGCAGGTGTGATAAACGTCGCAATTGCATCCCTAATCTTTTACAAGGCAAGAAAGTGATGGAGTTTACTTCCGAAAAACCGATATACCGTCAGATCGTCGACTACGCCTATGCACGCATACTCGCCGACGAGTGGCTGCCCGGACAACGAGTCCCATCCGTGCGCGAGCTCGGAGTGGCACTCTCTGTCAATTCCCACACCGTGCTCAAGGCCTACGACTACCTCACCGACCACGGCGTGATAGCATCGCGCCGCGGCATGGGATATTTCCTCGAGCCGGATGCAAAAGCACGCGTCAATGACGACCGCCGCAACGCATTTTTCAACGATACTCTACCCTCTCTTTTCTCCCAAATGCGACTTTTAGGCATATCCATCGACGAAATCACCTCCCGCTGGCACAATTAGAGCCTGCACCCCAAAAAAATCAGCCGCCACTCTTGACATCCGCCCTAAAAATTAGTATCTTTGCACGAAATTTGCCCCGATTTGGGGTTATGAAAGATTCTTTTTAGGAATGGCAAGAAAACGCACCGCTCATATATCCACCCTCGGCTCTCAGGTTACGTCGGTGATCAGCGTCACTCTCGTACTTCTCATACTCGGGGCTTTGGCTATGGTATTGACGGCCTCTCACGGTCTGTCCGACCGCCTGCGCAGCAATATGGGTTTCATCGTCAAGATGGAGCCGGCCGCTACCGACGCGCAGGTCAACAATATAAAAAAGACTCTCGCCAAAGCGCCTTTCACTGACCGCTACGTATTCTCCGGCGCCGACGAGATACTCGCCCAGGAATCCGAAATGATGGGTGAGGATATCGCCGCAATGCTCGACGAAAACCCCTACGGCGCCGAATTCGACGTGAAAGTACGCCCCCTCTGGGCCGAAGGCGACAGCATCGAGCACCTCGCCACGCGCTTCGGCCAATATCCCGGCGTCGACACCGTCGTCACAGAGACAGCCGTAGTCAACAACATCAACTCCGTCATGCACCGCCTCGGCTGGGCTCTTTTCGCCATAGGCGTAGCCCTGCTCGTGATTTCATGCGTGCTCATCAACAATACCGTGAGCCTCGCCGTATATTCGCGCCGCTTCATCATCCACACAATGAAGCTCGTCGGAGCCACCGGAGGCTTCATCCGCCGCCCATTCACCCTGGCCGGTGTGGCCACGGGAGCCCTCTCCGCCACCATCGCGATAGCCCTCCTCGCCGGTCTCCGCACATGGCTGTCCACTCTCGACGCCATGGTCGACGCCGTCCTCAGCTGGCAACTCATGATTTTCATATTCGCCGGTGTACTCCTCGCCGGCATCCTCATATGCACACTCGCTTCGATGTTTGCCACCAACAGATATCTGCGGGCGGCATATGACGATATGTTCAAGTAAAAAATAATCTACATATAATACATGTCTCAATCCACCGAACCCATCAAGCCCGCGAAGGGCATCGAGCCGGAGACTTTCGATCAGAAAGCTCTCGGGCGCAATAATTTCATCTGCATGATCATCGCAGGCGTGATGATCGTGGCAGGCTTCCTGCTCATGCTCGGAGGCGCATCCACCGAGACGGAGTTCAACCCCGATATTTTCAGCACCCGCCGCATCGTCATCGGCCCGGCCATAGCGTTCCTCGGCTTCGTGATGATGGCAGTGGCCGTGTGCCTCATGCCAAAAAAGAAATAAGAGCACCTGACGACAAAGAGTAACACAAGAGAATGGATATCATCAACGCTATCATAATGGGTATCGTGCAAGGACTTGCCGAATACCTCCCCATCAGCTCATCGGGTCACCTGGAGATATGCCGTGACCTGCTCGGGCTCGACCTCACCGGCGCCGAGAGCCTCGAATTCGACGTCCTCCTCCACGTAGCCACCGTGCTCAGCACCATCGTGATACTATGGCGCGAGTTCGCTCCGCTATGCGTATCATTTTTCACCTGGCGACGCGACGCCAACTTCACCTACGTATGCAAGATACTGCTCTCCTGCATCCCCGTCGCCATCGTAGGCGTATGTTTCAAAGACAATATTGAAGCCTTTTTCGGCACAGGGCTGCGCATCGTAGGCATCTGCCTGCTTGTCACGGCCGCACTGCTCACATTCTCATATGCCTTCCGCACACGTCCGCTTGAAGCCGGCCGCTCGCTGCGCCCCGGCAAAGCTCCCCGCGACATCACCTACCTCGACGCATTCATCATCGGCTGCGCCCAGGCCGTGGCCGTGCTCCCCGGACTCTCACGCTCAGGCACCACCATCGCCACAGGCATCCTCATCGGCGACAAACGCGAGCAAGTGGCACGATTCTCATTCCTGATGGTCATCATACCCATCCTCGGCGAGGCTCTGCTCGACATCAAGGACTATTTCACCGAGCCGGCCGCCACCGTGGCATCATCCATCGGCTGGCTGCCCATGCTGCTCGGCTTCCTTGCATCATTCATCGTGGGATGCATCGCCTGCAAATGGATGCTCGAGATCGTCAAGAAAGGTAAACTCATCTGGTTTGCTCTCTACTGCCTCGTAGTGGGCGTACTCTGCATAATCTTCAATTGATGGACTTCATTACAGGCGAAATCATCTGTATCGACAAGCCCAAGACGTGGACGTCGTTCAACGCCGTGAAATACATTCGCGGGGCGTTGCTGCGCCGCCTGCGCCTCAAGAAATTCAAGGTAGGCCATGCCGGCACGCTCGACCCCCTCGCCTCAGGGGTGCTCATCATCTGCACGGGCCGCGCCACCAAGCGCATCGACGAGCTCCAGGCAGGCGTCAAGGAATACGTGGCCGACATAGCTTTGGGCGCCACCACCCCGTCATTCGACCTCGAGACACCCATCGACGCCACCTACCCCACCGACCATATCACCCGCGTGACCGTCGAGGAGGCTCTGCGCGGCTTCATCGGACGCATCGAGCAGGTGCCCCCGGCATTCTCAGCCTGCAAAGTCGATGGCAAACGCGCCTACGACCTCGCCCGCAAGGGCCGCGACGTACAGCTCAAGGCCAAGACACTCGTCATCGACAGCATAGAGCTGCTCCAATACTCCCCGGAGCACATCACCGTGCGCGTAGTGTGCAGCAAGGGCACATACATCCGTGCGCTGGCACGCGACATCGGGCTCGCTCTCGGCTCCGGCGCCCATCTCACCGACCTGCGTCGCACACGTGTAGGCGATTTCACCATCGCCGACTGCCTCTCGCCCGAACAGGCGGCGGCAATCATCGCCGAAGTTCCGCTCGAATTTCCCGACGACTACCCCGCCGAAAACATTCCTAATGAAAAATAATTCGATAGTATAAGAATATGAAACTCTCACAATTCAAATTCCGTCTTCCCGACGAACTCATAGCACAAGAACCGCAGGAAAATCGCGACGAATGCCGCCTGATGGTTGTCGACCGACGTACCGGAGAAATCGAGCATAAACAGTTCAAGGACATTCTCGGTTACTACGACGAAGGCGATGTGATGGTTTTCAACGACACACAAGTCTTTCCGGCCCTCCTTTACGGCAACAAGGAAAAGACCGGTGCCCGCATCGAAGTATTTCTGCTCCGCGAGCTCAACGCCGACAATAAGCTCTGGGACGTGCTCGTAGAGCCCGCCCGCAAGATACGCATCGGCAACAAACTCTATTTCGGCGAAGACGGCGCCATGGTAGCCGAGGTCATCGACAATACCACATCCCGCGGCCGCACGCTCCGCTTCCTTTATGACGGCCCCCACGACCAGTTCAAGCAAGAACTTTTCGCCCTGGGCAACACCCCCCTGCCCGAATACATCCGCCGCGAGCCACGTCCCGAGGACGCCGAGGCATATCAGACACTCTACGCACGCCGCGAGGGCGCAGTCGTGTCGCCCGGCGCCGGACTCCACAGATCGCGCGAGCTCCTCAAACGCCACGAGATCAAAGGCGTCGAGCAAGCCTTCATCACCGTGCACAGCGGTCTGGGCAGTTTCCGCGACATTGACGTCGAAGACCTCACCAAGCACCGCATGGACTCCGAGGAAATGGAAGCGTCACAGGCGCTCATCGACACCGTCAACAAAGCCAAGGACAACAACAAGCAAGTGCTCGCCGTAGGCACATCAGTGCTCCGCGGCATCGCCACCGCCGTGAGCATGGGCGGACACATGAAGCTCTACAAAGGATGGACAAACAAATTCATCTTCCCGCCCTACGACTTCACCATCACCACATCGCTGCTCACCGACTTCCACCTCCCCTACTCCACCATGCTCATGATGGTGGCTGCTTTCGGCGGCTACGAACACATCATGCATGCCTACGAGGTCGCTATCAAGGAAGGCTACCGCTTCGGCTGCTACGGCGACGCCATGCTCATCCGATAATTCACCGACATACATGTCAGCTACGCCAAAAGGCCGGTTCGCTCCATCGCCAACCGGCCGTATGCATTTAGGCAACATCTATGCCGCCCTGATGTCGTGGCTCTCCGTGCGGCTCAAAGGCGGCTCATGGGTGCTCCGCATCGAGGATCTCGACCCCCAACGCTCCCGTCGCGAGTACGCCGAGCTGCTTGAGGACGACCTCCGGTGGCTCGGTCTCGACTGGGACGAAGGCGGCCTCGACGACATCGGCCCCGCCGGTCCATATTCACAGAGCCGGCGCGGCCACATATATCAGCAGGCGCTCGATCGCCTCCGCGCGCTTGGCCTCACCTACCCCTGCACCTGCACCCGCGCCGATATCATGGCCACGCAGGCCCCGCATCAGTCCGATGGCCGCGTGATATACGCCGGCACGTGCCGCCCGGCATCTATGCCCGCGCACGTACCTGAGCCTGAGCGCCCTCACGCCACACGCCTGTACGTGCCCGACCGCGAAATCCGCTTCACCGACCTCACTTACGGCCCGCAGACACTCAATCTCGCCCGCGACTGCGGCGACTTCGTGCTGCGCCGCGCCGACGGCGCTTGGGCTTATCAGCTCGCCGTAGTGGTCGACGACGCCATGATGGGCATCACCGAAGTGGTCCGCGGTGCCGACCTCCTGCTCAGCTCGGCACAGCAAATCTATCTCTATGAACTCCTCGGCTACCGGGCCCCGCAATTCAAGCATCTGCCGCTGATATGCAATGAATCCGGCCAACGTCTCTCCAAGCGCGACCGCTCCCTGGCAATGGACGTCCTGCGCGCCGAGCACACCCCCGGACAGGTCATCGCGCGGGTAGCCCGCATGGCCAATCTCCGCGACAGCGACACCCCCATCTCCGCCCGCGACCTGCTCGATTATCTCCATAAAAAATAAGAGTTCATAAAATTTTGCACCGGCCATGTCACCTTTCGGGCGGCGGATGTGTCTTATTATCGAGACGTCTCAGAAATTGATTGATAATAAGAACGAAAATAAACTGAATATCTATGGTAAACATCCTCGTACCCATCGCCATCTGCGCCATACTGCCCATCTGCATCGTGGCTATCATCTTCTCTACAATAATGAATGCCGACAACAAGCGCGCCGCCGTGCTCATGAAGGCACTCGAGACCAACAACAACATCGACGCCGACAAGCTCGCCGAAGCACTCAACAAACCCCGCAAGACCGCCCGCGAACGTCTCACCGGACGCCTGCTGCGCGGCTGCATCTTCAGCCTGGTGGGCATAGTCCTGCTCGCCGTCGGCATCTTCAACCGTGCCTGCGGCGTAGACATCGAAGCCGATCCCGTGGCGCTGCCCCTCATGTCGGGAGCCATTTCTCTGGCCGTAGGCGTAAGCTTCCTGATAGTATATTTCGTCACCCGCAAGGACCTGCCTGCACACGACGGCGAAAAATAATGACACGCGAGCAATTCATATCACACGTAGAGCTAAATCAGAAGGCGCTCCGCCGCTTTCTGACAGCTCTATGCTGCGGTGACGCTCATTCAGCCGACGATATCGCCCAGGAAACGTATATCAAGGCTTACCTCTCATCCGACGGATTCGACAGCCCTGACAAATTCAAGGCCTGGATTTTCCGCATCGGCTACAATACTTTTCTCAATCACAAGCGCTCGGAACGCATGTTCACCGGCTACGACGCCGCACGCGACACCCCGGCCCCCGATACCCCCGAGGCAGCCTTCCGCTACCAGGCACTCTACGCCGCACTCGACCACCTCCCGGCCAAGGAGCGCACATCAGTGCTGCTGTATTACATGGAAGGCTACGCCATCAAGGAGGTCGCCGACATCGTCGACGCCACCCCCGAGGCCGTGCGCCAGCATCTCTCACGAGGACGCGCCCACCTGCGCGGACTACTTCAACAACCCGCAAACGATGGAAGATGAACGCATAAAAAATCTATTCGCCGACTTCGAGCCAGCCCTCAGTCCCGACGATGATTTCATGGACAAGCTGCAACGCAATCTTCACTCCGTGGAGATGATCCGGCAGCGCACATCAGAGCTGCAGGCGCGCCACCGCAAAGCCATGGCCATAGCGGCCGCCGTAGGCTTCGTAGCAGGCATCCTGTTCGCGTGGCTCATACCGTATCTGGGACAAAGCGTCACAGCTGTCGCCGGAGCAGCCGCATCTGATTCGATTTTCGGATTCGTATCCGGACATTACTACCTTTTCGCATGGATTCTTGCCGTGGGCGCATCCGTGCTGCTCTCGCTCAATTCCTACGAACTGGCGTCAGCCCTGCTCAGACCCCGACGCTGACGGCCTCCTGCTTGATTTCCTCCATCACAAACACACTCTGCACCGAATCAAGCATTGAGAGCAAGCCGAGTTTCTCTGTCACGAAGCGGCGGTAACTCTTCATATCCGGCACCTGCACCTTGAGCATATAGTCGAAGGCTCCCGATACGTTGTAGCACTCGGCCACCTCAGCCATCTCCCTGACAGCCTCAGCGAAAGCAATGTGGATATCCGTATTGATATGTTTCAGCCGCACGTTGCAGAATACTGTGAAGCCACGTCCCACCTTGTCGGCATCGAGCCGCACGGTATAGCCCGTGATGATACCCTCCGACTCAAGGCGCCGCAGGCGCTCGAATACGGGCGTCGGCGAGCGATGCACGCGCGATGCAAGCTCGCGCACCGACAGACGGCTGTCGCGCTGCAATTCATTGATTATCGAGATGTCTATCGCATCAAGTTCTTTTTCTGTAGGCAGATGTTCTGTTTTCATACTGCAAATTTAGCATTTATAGAACATATCACAGCATATTTCGGCATAAAATATAGTTTTGTTCTATAGTTAAGCGTATGTTTGGAACGTATATTTCATTTTGCGTAACTTTGCAACAAGAAAAAAGAAACGCAAAATGAGTAAAAAATTACACTTCGAGACGCTCCAGCTCCATGCAGGCCAGGAAAACACCGACGCCACCGGAGCACGCGCGGTACCTATCTACCAGACAGCCGCCTACGTATTTGACAACGCCCAGCACGCGGCCGACCGCTTCGCCCTGCGCGAGCCGGGCAACATATACAGCCGCCTTACCAACCCCACCCAGCAGGCGCTCGAGGAGCGCATCGCCGCACTCGAGGGAGGCACCGCTGCCCTGGCCGTGGCCTCAGGAGCGGCTGCAGTGACTTACACGCTCGAAAATGTCCTCGCCCCCGGCGACCACATCATTGCCGCCGACAATCTCTACGGAGGCTCTTACAATCTGATAGTCAACAATCTCAGCGCCCGCGGAATCGAATACACGATTGTCAACCTCAATGACCGCGACGCCCTGCGCGCAGCCTTCCGCCCCAATACCAAAGTAGTATACGGCGAGACATTCGGTAATCCCAACAGCGACGTGACCGACCTCGACACCGTGGCCGACATAGCCCATGCCCACGGGGCTCTCTTCATCGTCGACAATACATTCGGCACACCATATCTCATCCGGCCCATCGAGCACGGAGCCGATGTAGTGGTACATTCGGCCACAAAATTCATCGGTGGCCACGGCACAGGACTCGGCGGACTCATCATCGATGCCGGACGCTTCGACTTCAAAGCTGATGCTACACGTTTCCCCACCCTCGGCGCTCCCGATCCCAATTACCACGGCGCCGTATTCGCAGATGCCGCTCCCGCCGCACCTTTCGTGACGCGCATCCGCGCCGTCGTGCTCCGCGACGAAGGCGCGGCCATCTCGCCCTTCAACGCCTTCTTATTCCTGCAAGGACTTGAGACTCTGTCGCTCCGTGTGGAGCGCCACACCGAAAATGCCCTCAAAGTCGTACGTTTCCTCGATGGTCATCCCAAGGTAAAATCCGTCAGCCATCCATCGCTCCCGGCCCACCGCGACCACGGACTGTACCAAAAATACTTCCCCGGAGGCGGCGGCAGCATTTTCACATTCGAGATCGCAGGCGACCAGGCCGCCGCATGGCGCTTCATCGACAATCTCCGCATCTTCTCGCTCCTGGCCAACGTCGCCGACGCCAAGAGCCTTGTGATACATCCCGCCACGACAACTCATTCGCAAATGAACGAGGCCCAGCTCGCCGAGGCACACATCACCCCCTCGACTATCCGCCTCAGCATCGGACTCGAGCACGCCGACGACCTCATCGAAGCACTCGACGAAGCACTTACACACGTATAATCAGTATGGAAAGCGTAGCACAGTTTCTCTCGGCGCCACACGATACGGCCTTCTCTTTTGAAATTTTGCCCCCTCTGCGCGGCAAAAGCATCAGCAGCACCTATGCCGATATCGAGACACTCATGGCCTTCTCGCCGGCCTATGTCAATATCACCACTCACCGCACCGAGGTGACATACAAGCACATAGGCGACGGCACCTTCCGCGAGTTTTCATCGCAACGCCGCCCCGGCACAGTGGCCATCGCCGCCGTACTGCGCGAACGCTATGGCGTGCGGCCCGTGCCGCACATCATCTGCGGCGACTACAGCCGCCGCGAGATAGAAGACCAGCTCATCGACCTCTCTTACCTCGGCATCACCGACATACTCGCGCTGCGCGGCGACCGCGTGCGCTCTGCCGGCATTTTCACCACGGCGCCCGACGGCCACCACCATGCCGCCGATCTCGCCGCCCAGATTTCTGACTTCAACCGCGGGCTGATGGCCGACGGCTCTCAGGCCGAACCGGTCTTCCCGCCTTTCACCTTCGGCGTGGCCGGCTATCCAGAGAAGCACGAGGAGGCCATGAACCTCTCGTTTGACCTCCGCAACCTCAAGGCCAAAGTCGACGCCGGAGCATCCTACGTCGTCACACAGATGTTCTTCGACAATGCTAAATTCTTTCGTTTCGTGGAGCGCGCCCGCGAGGCCGGCATCACCGTGCCCATCGTGCCCGGACTGAAGCCGCTCACCTCGCTGCGTCAGCTCTCGCTGCTGCCACGCACTTTCCATATCGACCTGCCCGAGGAGCTGTCGGCCGAGCTGCTCAAATGCACCACCGACGAGCAAGTCAAGGCAATCGGTGTCGAATGGGCTGTGCGCCAGGCACGCGAGCTCAAGGAGGCCCATGTGCCGAGTATACACTTCTATGCGATGCACGCCACAAAAAGTGTGGCCGAAATCGCCCGACAAGTTTATTGAAATGCAAGACATCAAAGATAAAATCTCTCTCCCTCAGGCGCTCTCGCGCAAAGTGCTCGTGCTCGACGGCTCCACCGGCGTGGTGCTACAGCGCCGCAAGCTTTCGGCCAATGACTTTGCCGGACGTCGCTTCATCACCCACCCGTATCCGCTGGCGGGCAATTTTGATATCTTGTGCCTCAGCCGTCCCGAGATCGTCGAGGAAGTCCACCGCGGATATCTCGAGGCCGGGGCCGACATCATCGAGACAAACACTTTCAATTCCAACCGTCTGTCACAGGCCCGCTACGGATGCTCGCATCTGGTAGCTGAAATCAACCGCGCCGGAGCGGTCATCGCCCGCCGCGTGGCCGACGAATACGAAAGCCGCCAGCCCGGTCGCCGCTGCTTCGTGGCCGGCTCAATCGGCCCCACGGGCGTGGCCGCATCGCTGCCGGCCGATGTCAATGACCCCGCGGCCCGGCAGGTCGACTTCACGGAGCTGGCCGACGCCTATGCCGAGCAGGCGGCCGCCCTCATCGAGGGGGGCGCCGATGTGCTGCTCATAGAGACCATTTTCGATATCCTCAACGCCAAAGCGGCCATCGCCGGCGTGGAGCAGGCGCGCGTCACTGCCGGCTCCGATATTCCTTTCATCTTGTCGGTCACCATTTCCGACACCACCGGGCGCCTGCTCTCGGGCCACACCCTCGACGCATTTGTCACGGCAGTGGCATCAGCACGCCCGCTGGCTGTAGGTGTCAATTGCTCCGCAGGGCCCGATGGCCTGGCAGCCTATGTGCGCGACCTGGCACGGAAATCGCCTTTCCCGATCATTTTCTACCCCAACGCCGGCCTTCCCGACGAGCTTGGGCAATACGTCGAGACGCCCCTGTCATTCGCTTCCACCACCAAAACTCTCCTTGATGAGGGCCTGGTGAATATCGTGGGGGGCTGCTGCGGCACCACGCCCGAACATATCGCCGCGATAGCGCCTTTGGCGGCTGCCGCTGAGCCGCGTACAGTGCCTGAAAGCCCACAGACCGGATGGCTCGCCGCCCTCGACGCATTTTACGACAATCGCGGATTCATCAACGTGGGTGAGCGCTGCAATGTAGCCGGAAGCCGCAAGTTCCTGCGCCTCATCAACGAAAAAAATTACCACGAAGCCCTCGATATAGCCCGCAAGCAAGTATCAGCGGGAGCGATGATACTCGATATCAACTTCGACGACGGCCTGCTCGACGCCCGTGCCGAGATGGTGCATTTCCTGCGTCTGCTCGCCTCCGACCCCGTCACAGCCTCAGTGCCCTGGATGATAGACACATCCGACTTCGATGTGGCCGAGGCAGCCCTGCAGAATGTCCCCGGCAAAGCTATCCTCAACTCCATCTCCCTCAAACATGGCGAGGAGGAATTTCTGCGCCGCGCCCGCATCGTGCGCAGCTACGGAGCCGCCGTAGTGGTGATGCTATTTGATGAAAACGGTCAGGCCACCGACTACGCACGCAAGATCGAAATCGCCGCCCGCGCCTACCGTCTGCTCGTCGATAAAGCCGGCTTCGATCCCGCCGACATAGTCATCGACCCCAATGTGCTGCCCGTGGCCACCGGCATGAAATCCGATGACGCCTATGCCCTCGACTTCATCCGCGCCGTCAGCTGGATACACGGCAATCTCCCCGGCGCCAAGACAAGCGGCGGCATCAGCAATCTGTCATTCGCCTTCCGCGGCAACAACTATCTGCGGCAGGCCATGCACGCCGTATTCCTCTATCATGCCGTTAAAGCCGGCATGAGCATGGCCATCCTCGATCCCTCGACCAAGGTGACCTACGACGCCATCCCCCCCGAGCTGCTCGAACTGCTCGAAGACGTGATACTCATGCGCCGCGACGATGCGGCCGCACGGCTTACGGCGGCGGCAGCCGCCTTCTCAGGCCTCAGCGTCAGCGCAGCCGACAGCAACGCCGCCTCCACAGACCGCAGCGCCCCGGTGGCCGAACGCCTCTCGCACGCGCTCCGCTCGGGCGATGATGCGTATCTCGAAGCTGACCTCGATGAGGCCGTCGGCGAATATGGCTCGGCCAACGCCGTGGTCGAAGGCCCGCTCATGGCGGGTATGGAGCTGGTAGGCAAACTGTATGAGGAAGGTAAGATGTTCCTGCCCCAGGTCGTCAAGAGCGCCCGCACGATGCACCGCGCCGTCGAAATCCTCACCCCGCTCCTTGAGGCCGACCGTCCGCAGGGCGCTGCAAAAGCCACTTTCCTGCTGGCCACCGTGCGCGGCGACGTGCACGATATAGGCAAAAATATCGTGAAAGTGGTGCTCGAATGTAATAATTTCCGCGTCGTGGACCTCGGTGTGCAGGTCGATGCCGCCACAATCATCGAGGCCATAGCCAAGCATAAGCCTGATTTCATCGGCCTGAGCGGCCTTATTGCCCCCTCGCTCAATGAAATGGCCATCGTGGCCGAGGCCCTGGAGCGCGCCGGCATCACGCTGCCTCTCTTTGTGGGCGGGGCTGCCACTTCGGAGCTCCACACAGCGCTGAAAATCGCCCCGGCTTATCCATCGGGATTGGTGGTACGCCTCGCCGATGCCGCCCAGAATCCTGTGGTGGCCAACCGTCTGATGGCCTCGCCTGCCGAGGTGACCGAGAGTGTCAAAGCGCGCCAACGGCAGCTCGCCGAGGAGTATTTCGCGCGTGACAAAGCCCCGAAATGCAATGCCGGCGCAGCAAAACGCCCCGAAATCGACTGGAAAAACGAAAAAATCACCGCTCCGGACTTCACCGGAGAGCGCGTCACAGAGCCACTACCCGTGGCGGATGTACGGCCATACATCAACTGGACATACTTCCTCAACTGCTGGAAAGTGCGTCCCGATAATCCCGCGGCAGCCGACCTGCTGGCCGAGGCCGAAAAAATACTCGACGAAATCGTGGCTGCCGGAGCTTCGATGCAGGCTACTGTGGCATTTTACGAGGCTCACTCCACCGGCGACGCCATCGTGGCCCACGGTGTCACCATACCAACTCCGCGACAGAAACCGTCGGCCACGCGCTCCGAGTGCCTCTCGCTGTGCGATTTCATCGCCCCCGAGGGCTACCACGACCACCTCGGATGCTTCAGCGTGACCATAGGCACACACCTGCGCGGCATGCTCGACACCGAAAAAGACTCCTACCGGCATCTGCTGCTACAATCCGTATGCGACCGCCTCGCCGAAGCCACCTCAGAGTATCTACACCGCCAAGTGCGCCGCAGCTACTGGGGCTACGTTCCCGACGAGCCCGACGATATGCTGGCCATACGCCGAGGCAAATATCAAGGCATCCGCCCCGCTGTAGGCTATCCGTCGCTGCCCGATCAGATGCTCATGCACACGCTCGCGCGCCTGATATCTTTTGATGCGATCGGCGTAGAGGTCACACCCAACGGAGCGCTCAGCCCCTCGAGCACGGTCGCCGGATTCTACTTTGCTTCGCCACATTCAAAATACTTCACCGTATAGACAAGCATTAGAAAGTTTTTATATTCCAGATCCCCGCAGGAGGCACGCCGAGAGGCCGCCTCCTGCACTTTTTTTCATCCGCACCCACCCATACAATAAATATTTCAAAATTATTTTCAATATTTCTTGCATTTGATAAATTTTGATATTATCTTTGCAGCGTAAATAAATCAAATTTAAAAATTCAAAATTATGACAGTACGTTTTCCCGAGATTATCGCACAGGCACTTGCAGCTGCCGACGCAGCCCTCGCAGGTGAAGTTTATCAGGCAATCATGGCCTACGCCTTCCAAGGCATCGAGCCGACGGAGCTTTCACCCGCCGCACAGGCTATATTCATACTTGCCAAAGACCGCATCAGCCGCGGCGGCTCGGCTCCCAAGCCCCGCAAGCCCAAGGCGAAAACCACCCCGAAGCCATCCGCAACAGTCGCTCCCGAGCCCGTACCGGCTCCCGAGCCTCTACCGACCACTCCCGCACCGGGGCATCAGCCCGAGCACCGGCAGCCGGCCCCTTCGCCGGCGCATGAGTCGTGCCGCTTCATCAGCGATACATATCCGGCGGTGGCCGGGGCGCTGGCCTCCTTGCGCCGGCCTCAGAATCCCGAAAATTGGGAGCCGCTCGTCAAAACTTTTAGCGCTCAGAGATGTTACAATTTAAAGACAAAACAAGACGTAACATCCTATGAAACCGATATTCTCTTTCCGCCGTCCCGCCGTCGACACCATTCCGCTGTCGGCACTCCGATTCAAGCGCATCTCTCTGGCCGATATGCCACTTATCAATAAATTGTTGCAAAACGCCGGCAGCCGCACCTGCGACTACACCATCGGCGGCCTATACATGTGGATCGCATATTTCGGATACGAATACTGCGTGCTCAACGACACTCTCTTCATAAAAGGCCGCACCGAGAACAAGCTCGACGAAACCGCATTTTGCCTCCCGGTAGGCGCCCTGCCTCTGCGCACATCCGTAGGCATGATACAGGATTACTGCGCCCTCAAGGGTATACCCACGGTATTCTCAGCCGTGCCCGCCGACCGCCTCGACGAGCTGCTCGACATACTGGGCGACGACGCGCGTGTGGAAAATCTCGAGGGATGGTCAGACTATCTCTACGACATCAGCTCGCTGGCCACATTCTCAGGCAAGCATATGATGAAGAAACGCAATCACGTCAATCGTTTCCTGGCCGACAATCCGCACTGGAAATTCGAGGCGCTCACCTACGATCTCATCCCGGAGGTATCGCTCTTCTTCGCCGGGCAATCACTTGCCGCCGACACCGACTCAGCCCCCGCAATACATGAGCGCAATGCCTGCGCCGAGGTGTTGGCCAACTTCTCGTCGTATCCCTTCGAGGCGGCCGTGCTGCGCGACGAGAGCGGTGAGATAGCCGCATTCACCGTGGGCGAGGTCATCGGCGATACGCTTTACGTGCACATCGAGAAGATCAACCATGAGATATCAGGTGCCGGGGCTGCCATATGCAAGCTCTTCGCATCATACATGATGCGCCGCTACCCGCAGCTGCGCTACGTCAACCGCGAGGAAGACTGCGGCGACGAAGGCCTCCGCGCAGCAAAAATGGCCTATCATCCGACGGCCATCCTGCAAAAATACAATGTAAGGTAGTGGGGGCGTTCACCCGAGCTTTATCGGGCGGTACGAATCAATGTGGCGGCGCTTCTTTTCGTCGAAGATCTCATCGATGGCAAAGAAAATGCCGCTTTCCTCTACAATGCCGAATTCGTCATTGATGGCCGTGCCAAACATACGCATCGTGGGCGAGAGACTCATATACGCATTGACGAGCGGCGGGATATTCAGTCCATGCGCACGCACATTATTGTTGAGTATCATATAATCTTCCTTGAAGGTCGTGCCCGAGAAGAGACGCGCCATAGCCTCGCGGTCATATTTCTGGGGCAACGGACGTATCGGACGCACAAGCTGCTCGTGGTCGGGGAAGTGTTTGTTCATGAAATACAGTATCATGTCGCGGCACTCCTCGGTGTAGCTCGGATACATAGTCACCTTGCCGAAGAGGTATTTTATCTCGGGGTTGACCACCGTGAGGCAGCCAAGACCGTCCCAGAGATTGTCGAGCGCGTAAAGTGCCTTCGCACCGGCGCGCGACGACTGATATTCGGGGCGCACAAAGGAGCGGCCCAGCTCCAGCGTGTAGGGCAGATATTCACTCAGAAACTTATCCGAGAAGCTGAACATGTGGCTTGTGGCGATGCGCGGCAGCCCTTTGTCGTCGAGCCGTATGTCGCGGCCGCAGATGAAACGGTAGCCGCCCAGGATGAGCTTGCTGTCGGGATCCCACACAATGAGCTGACTGCAGGGCGGGTCCATCGTGTCAAATTCGTCGATATCGCACTCTTTGCCCGTGCCGCCGCCGGCCAGACGAAATGCCACCTCACGCAGGCGGCCTATCTCGCGCATGGTATTCGGCGCTGTATGGGCGTCCACCACAAATATCTGATTGCCACCCTTGTTGGTATTGCGCAGAAAACGCTCGGGGGTCAGTTCGGCTTCGATGAGGCTCAGTTCTACGGGAGGTATTATTTTTTGGTTCATAGCGTATTAGAGATCGTTTACTATCTTGCGTATGCGGGCGGCTTCGGAGCGCGCATCGGCGCCGAGCGACTGCCATGGTATCGGCTGTCCGCACACAAGCCTATAAGTGGATCCCGCTCCGCGGAAGATTTCCGAGGGCAGGAGTGTCATTTCTATATTGAGTTTTATGCCGAGCCGCTCACGCAGCGATGCGAAGCGGTAGAAGCGCGGCGAATTGCGGCCGATGAAATGCACCGGCACGATGTCGCGGTGATATTGCCGGGCCTTGGCCACGAACATTTTATGCCATTCAAGGTCCTCAACCCGTCCGCCGCGGCGCCGCGAGCACAGTCCGGCCGGGAATACCAGCACAGGGGCGTCGCCGGCAAAGGCCGCGTCAATGGCCGCGATGGCCTCGCGCGACTGCGCGCCATGCTTGTTGATGGGCAGGAAGACATCATTGAGCGGCTCCACGGCCCGGAGCATGTCGTTGACCACAAAATGTAGGTCATCACCATATACCGAGGCGAAATAGCGTATCAGCGCCATGCCGTCGATACCGCCCAGCGGATGATTGCTGGCTATCACGATGCGGCGCCCGGCAGGCAGCCGCTCGGGATGCACCACATCAAGGCGCACGTCGAGCCGCCCGAGCACTGCCTCGCAGAAGTCAGCCCCGCGCCGGGGCCACGCATGGCGCAGCAGCTCATTGAGCCCGTCCTGACGGATAAGTTTCTCGATACGGCGCACCAGCCATGCAGGTACACGCGAGGCCCTCTTGCCGAGTTTTTCGTGCAAGACGGCATTGACATCAATCTGTATCGGGCCTTCTTTTCCTGACATAGCAGAGCTTTTGAGGCGCAAATTTATTAAATTCTGACGTGCAAAAATATGTTTTCCCACATTTTTTAACTATTTTTGCACCATGCTTCGCACAAAAGTTTCCGGCATAGCAGCTGTTTTGGTAGCTTTCACACTCATTGTCATTGCATTACAGATATGGCAAGGAGCGCGTGCCGCTACTATACTCTGCGGCGACGTCGTCATCGGCGCCGCGGCTTGGCTTTTTTGGCGCAACATGCGGTGGCGCGACGGCTGGACTCTCGTGATACTCGGTGCCGCGCTATGCGTGCTCTCCATCGGGGCAGTCATCAACATCCATTACTACACGGAGCTTTCCGGAGGCACTTACTACGCCCCCGTGCTGCAGAATTACGACCACGAGCGCTACTGGAGCGCCTCGGCTTGGCTGCTCGACGGCACCCCGCTGCCCGACCAAGGCTATGCGCGCCATCTGCCCGGATACGCCGGCGCGGTATTGCTCTGGATATTCGGCAAGGACGTCGGCGTGCTCATCATGTTCAACATCCTCTGCGCCATCCTTTCGATTGGCATCACAGGTGTCATAGCCGGACAGCTCACCGCCGACCGCCGCGTGGTGAACGCCGCAATGATATGCATCTCACTCATCTGCTACTTCATGGTGCAGGCCACAGTGCCCATCAAGGACGACATAGTCGCCCTCATCATGGCCATGGCCGCCCTGGCCCTGCTGCGCATCAGCCGTGAGGAGCGCCGTCTGCCCGTGGGCCCCACGCTCCTATTCGCCCTGGCCCTCGCCATGATGACACTCTACCGCCCCAACGGCATCTGCCTGCTCGTGATAGGCGCGGCAGTGTTCAGCGTAGGCGGCAGGCAGCGGCTCGACTCGCGCATGCTCGCATTCATATGCATCTGCGTAGGCGTATGGGGCCTGATGCAGCTCAATCCCGGCGTAGCCCGGGCCGAGGAAATCGTCAATGACACTTACGGCGCCATCAACCTCAAGCAACAATACACCCGCGCCTGGGACAACATCGTGGGCGAATACGCCTCACAGCCCCTGTGGCGCCGTCTGGCCACACTGCCTATGTCAGTGCTGGTGCAATATCTCATACCCTTTCCCTGGAATTTCAGCCGCGACATCATCTTCGGCCCCGCATTGGCCGTGGCCCACTTCGGCTACTGCTGGTACTACGCCGGCGCGCTCGTCATATATTATATATTCGCCATGATGCGCCGCTCGCCCTCGGGGCTGCGCCGCCTGGTCATGTGGGGAGTGCTCTGCACCTTTGCCATCGCCTTTTTCTCCTCGGGCCGCATCTCGCGCTACTGCCTGCCCCTGCTGCCCCTGCTCATGCCCGCCGCAGCTTACGTGCTCATCGAGGCGCGCCGCCGGCGCAGCCTGTGGATATGGCTCGGGGTGTTCACCTTGCTGCTGATGCCCACGCTCATCATCTGCCATCACATGCAAACGTCACTGCTATGAAAGTATCGATCATCACAGCGACAATCGACGGCGAGAAATCGCTCGGCTACACCATCGGCAGCGTGCAGGCACAGACCTATCCCGATATAGAACACGTGGTGGTGGACGGCAACAGCACCGACCGCACCGCCGAGATTGTCCGCTCATACGAGGGCGTGCGCCTGCTGCTGCGCGACCGCATGGGCGTGTACAATGCTCTCAACTTCGGCATCCGCAACACGACAGGCGACATATTCGGATTCGTGCACGGCAACGACGCCCTGGCATCGCCCGACGTAATCAGCCGCGTCGTAGAAGCATTCGAGGCTGACCCTGAGCTGGATTTCGTATTCGGCGACCTCCGCTACGTGTCGCCCCGCAATCATAAGCCGGGCCGCATTTACCATGCCGAGGATTTCTCCACCGAGCAGCTCATCGGCGGCGTCTGCCCTCCGCATCCCACCCTGTACATACGCCGCACGACCGCCGACCGCATCGGCGAATACGCTGAGAATTACCGCATCGGCGCCGACTTCGATATGTGGATACGACTCTTCTGCGCCGAGCCCCCGCTCAAATACCGCCACCTGCCCCTGATCATGGTCAACATGACCACCGGCGGACTGTCGACAAAATGGCGGTCGCGCCTTTACACTAATAATATCGAGAAACTGCGCGCCCTGCGCGCCAACGGCAAGCCGGCCAATCCACTCCGCCTCTTCCTCAAATACTTCAAAGTCGCCCGCGACTCTATCAAAGACTTCTTTGTACATGGACGATAACCGCTTCTCCCTCCGCCTCATAGCCCCCGGGCTGGACTTCCTGCTCCCCTACGTGAGCGCAGCCATCCCCGAGGCCGACCTCACCGGCTCGGAAACAGCCGACCGCTGCGTGGCCATCGCGCCCGTGGCCGATGCCGCCAAAATGCGCGACCTGGCCGCCCACACACCCGTGCTGCTCTGCCCCGGCATAGTAGGCACCGGCATGACGGGCTTCCCCTTCGAGGTAGCCTCGGCCGTATTCAAAGGCCGCTTCTACCACACACGCCGCTCCGACAATCCGATATCGCTCATCCACGCACTCGACGTGGCCGCCGCCGTGCGCCTCGTGCTCGGGAAGCCCGGCCTGTACACCATTACCGACGGCGCCGAGCATACCTTGGGTGAATTTGCCGAAGCGCTCGCACGCCGCATGGGCGACCGCCGCATCCTGCGCCACCGCACAGCCTTCACCCGCCTACTCCTGGGCGACGGGCTCGGCCCCGAAGCCGACGCACCCGTGACAGCCGACGGCTCGGACTTCGCCGCCCGGTTTGACTTCCATCCGCACAACGTCACCGAATATCTGCGCACACATGTCTACGACCAAACGGATATCTGATTTCGCCTCACAGCTCGGCTCATCGGCCAAAGCGCTCGTGAAAGTGGCATTACAGTCGCGCCACACGCTGCCGCCCGTGCCCGCGCCATCGCCCGATACCCCCGTCATCATACTGGGCAACGGCCCATCGCTCTCACGCACCATAGCCGACTACGGCGAGCAGCTGCGCCGGGCCAGGACCATCGCCGTCAACTTCTTTGCCAACACTCCGGCATTCCGCGAGCTGCGGCCCGCCTACTACGTGATGGCCGACCCGCACTTTTTCAACGGTATCGCGCACGACAACGTGCGGCAGCTCTGGCAGAACCTCGCCGCCACCGACTGGCCCATGTGCCTGTGCGTGCCCGTGCCCTGCGCCGATGCCGCCCGAGAGCTCCTCAAAGTAGCCCCGCAGATCACCATCTCCACATTCAACTTCGTAGGTATCGAGGGCTTCGAGAGCCTGCGGCATTTTCTATTTGCCCGCGGCACAGCCATGCCCCGGCCACGCAACGTGCTCATACCGGCACTGATGACAGCCATCAACGCCGGATACCGCCGCATCTACATCACCGGGGCCGACCACTCATGGCTCGAGACCATCCGCGTGGACGACGACAACCATGTGGTGTCCGTACAGCCGCACTTCTATGCCGACTCCGACAAGGAGCGCAGCCGCAACCGCACCGAATACCAAGGCTACCACCTGCACGACATACTCGAAAGCTTCCGCATAGCCTTCGCATCCTACCACGAGCTGCGCCGCTTCGCCGAGCGCTCGGGCATCAGCGTGATCAATTCCACGCCCGGATCATATATCGACGCCTTCGAGCGCGGGCCTTTACCCCTCTGAAAGCCCGCTGATTTGTAGCCAAATTCGCAATTTTACGCTTTGCATTTTTATTTTTCCCAAAAATACCGTATCTTTGTGCGCTATATTTGGAAAAATAAATCTAAACACATAATAAATCAATGTCAACTCTCGAAAAAATCCGAAGCAAGTCCGTGCTGCTCTTCGTCATCATCATCGTGGCGCTGCTTGCATTCATTCTCGGAGACTTCCTTACATCGGGCCGCACATATTTCGGCTCGGGTACTACTGTAGCTAAGGCCGGCAATGCCAAAGTCGACTACACCGACTATCAGGCCCGCATCAATCAGGAAAGTGAAGCCCGCCGCCAGCAGCAGGCCAACGTCGACGCCGACGAGCTCTCCCGCGACGTGCTCAACGAGCTTCTCCTCGAAAAGATGCTTGAAAACGAATATCAGGACCTCGGCATCGTCGTGACCGACGAAGAAATCTCCGAAGCCCTCACCGGCGCCGTTCCCCACCCCGCCGTGCAGCAGTTTGTAGCTGTGATGTCGCAGCGTCTCGGCCTCCCCGCTCCCTCGGGCGCCGCTGTCTACGACGCCATGATGAATCCGGCCAAATACGGTCTGCCCGCTGAAATCTCAGCACCCCTCCAGCAGGAATGGGCCAACCAGGAACGCCAGCTCGAGAAAATCATGCTCACACAGAAGTTTGCCCGTCTCGTAGGCGGCCTCTTCTCAGCCAACGAGCTCGACGCCCACGGCCTCTACGACGACATCGCCACCACCCGCCACATCTCATATGCAGCCAAGCCCCTCTCGGCCATCACCGATGAGGAAGCCGCCATCACCGATGACGACCGCCGCGCAGCATGGCAGGAAGACAAGGGCACATACCGCATCACCGAGCCCATGCGCGCCATCGATTACATCATGGTACGCATCGAGCCGTCGGCCGCCGACCGCGCCGCCGGACAGAAGGCCGTCGAAGAAGCCCTCATCACCCTCAACGCCAAGGAAGGTGTGGAGGACGTAGCTGCCAACAGCAGCTTTGTGGTGAACAACGTCTCCACAACCAAAGCCAATATCACCGACAACCGCCTCAAGGAATTCGTTGACTCGGCTTCCGTAGGCCAGGCTGCCATCTTCGCCACCGTAGGCGACCAGTACAGCATCGCCAAACTCCTCTCGGTGACCAACGAGATCGACTCCATCAACGTGACCATGATCGGCCGCCCCGACGGCGCTCCGCTCGACAGCGCTCTCGCTCTGATGGCTGAAGGTAAGAAATTCGCCGACATCGTCGATGACGAAATCTATGCCGGCCGCGACAGCGTATGGTATTCACTGGCAGGCAACGTGCCCGAAAAGCTCAAGGACGCCCTCGTGAACGGCGAGATCGGCCGTCCCTTCATCCTCACCGATACCGTATCGGGTCAGGCACAGAGCGCCCTCTACGTCATCAACCGCCGCCACGCCGCAGTGCCCTTCTACGAACTCGCCCTGATCGACTACACCGTGGATCCCTCGCAGGAAACTCTCTCGCAGCTCTCCTCCGACCTCCACACCTACGTATCCAACAACTCATCGGCAGCCGACTTCGCAGCCAACGCCCAGGAAGCAGGCTACACCATCATGAGCGATGTGGTACGCGCAAGCTCGCCCCACCTCGGCGGCGCCCCCGACTCACGCTCAGCCGTGAAATGGGTGATGAACGCCAAGCAGGGTCAGGTGATGCCCGTATTCCAGGACAACAAGCAGTCGTACCTCATGACTGCCGCTGTCAAGGGTATCTATGACGGCGACTACATCCCCTGGGATGCTGTGATCATCGCTGACCAGATCAATCAGAAAGCCCTCCACAACAAGAAAGCCGCCATGCTGGCTGAACGCTACGCAGGCAAGGCTCAGGACATAGCCGGCTACGCCAAACTCATGGAAGTAGCTCCCCAGACCGCCGACGCGATGTTCAATTCGCCTATGATCAGCGGTATCGGCTTCGGCGAAAGCGCGCTCCAGGGTGCCATCGCAGCAGCTGAGAAAGGCAAAGTGACCGGTCCTGTCAAGGGCAACAACGCCGTAGTGGTATTCGTAGTGAACGGTCAGGACAACTCAGGCCGCGAATACGACTTCACGGAATACGCCAACCAGTTCAACCGCGCCCTCGGCATCTCCACCTACCGTCTGCAGAACCAGCAGAGCATCTTCAACCTGCTCCTGGGCGACGAAGAGGTAGAGAACAACAGCCTCAACTTCATCCAGGGCTTCGGTGAATAAGCTTCAGGAAAAACAAACCGGAAGTAACATTCCGTAACCCCACTTTGTTAAATCACATGATGGCCCGTCGGACATAGTTCTTCGGGCCATCGTTCTATATTGAAAACGACCTCTAAATACCCTCAAAACATGTCAGCCTCCTCAGAACAGAAAATGCAATGGCCGCGTCTCATCTGCGACAAACGCTTCGGGCTGGAAGACCTGCATCTGCCCAAGCCTAAAGATGCCGTGCGCACGGATTTCCGCCGCGACTATGACCGTCTGGTATTCTCATCGCCCTTCCGGCGCCTGCAGAACAAGACCCAGGTATTCCCGCTGCCGGGCAGCATCTTCGTGCACAACCGCCTCACCCACTCGATGGAAGTGGCGTGCGTGGGCAAGTCGATGGCTGATGAGGTGGCCGGTGCCCTGCGCCGTAAATACGCCGGGGAGGGCTTCACGGAAGTGTTCGACCACATCGGCGACATCGTGGCGGCGGCGTGCCTGGCACACGACCTGGGCAATCCGCCATTCGGCCACTCGGGCGAAAAGGCCATATCGACATATTTCAGCGAGGGCGCGGGCAAGTCACTCCGGCCGATGCTCTCGGAGGAGGAATGGACTGACCTGATACATTTCGAGGGCAATGCCAACGCCTTCCGTGTGCTCACACACCAATTCAAGGGGCGCCGCAAGGGCGGCTTCGCCATGACCTACTCCACGCTGGCCTCCATAGTGAAATATCCCTTCGAATCGTCGCTCGCCACCAAAAACAAATTCGGCTTCTTCACCTCGGAGCGTGATGATTTTGTGAAAGTGGCCACGGAGCTTGGTCTGATACGCCGTGAGACTGCATCGGGGCATCTGAGCTATGCGCGGCACCCGCTCGTGTATATCGTGGAGGCAGCCGATGACATATGCTACGAGGTGATGGACATCGAGGATGCCCATAAGCTGAAGATCCTCTCCACGCGCGAGGTCATCGACGCCTTTCTGGCATATTTCCCCGATGAGCGGCGCGCATCAATGGAGCAGGTGATGGATATGGTGGACGACCCCAACGAGAAGGTGGCTTACCTGCGCTCGTGCGTTGTGGGCGTGCTGGTGAAGCGGTGCGCCGAGGCATTCATCGAGCATGAGGAAAGCATCCTGCGCGGCGAGATGGAGGGCTGCCTGCTCGATCATATCCCGGAGCGTGAGCGCGAGGGATACCGCAATTGCTCGCGTATTTCGTGGGACAAGATCTATTGTTCGGGCGATGTAGTGGATATCGAGCTTGCGGGCAATCATATCATCACGGATTTGCTGACGCGGCTTACGGAGGCGGTATTGCATCCGGAGCTGCATTACTCGCGCCTGCTTCTGGCAAAATTCCCGGAGCAGTATGATGTGCGGTCGGCCACGCTCTTCGGGCGCATCCAGGCTGTGCTCGATCATCTGAGCGCGATGACCGACGTCTACGCGCTGGATCTGTACCGCAAGCTCAACGGCACCCAGCTGCGCATCGAGAATTGAGAACTTGTTTAAAAGCCCCTGCAACTTGTTTAAAAGCCTCCATTCAGCCTTAGGGCGGGAGGTAAAGCAGAAATAAAAAATCGAGATTTGCAAGTCTCGGAGATTTTTTTGTAATTTTGCAGCGCTCATGCACAGCGGTGCCCAGAGAGCCTGATATCGTCAGATATATTCCGTCGATGTCTACAACATAAAGGTGACGTTTACTTAATCGTTTCCCCACGTCCAAACTTCGCAACTTTTGACTTACCGGAGAAACAGCAATGTAAGCGTCCACGGTTGATGTTTACACACGCGACCTGCGGTAGTGATGGGCGCCCACACGCGCCCCATCACGTACCGCTTAACTACGCGTGCCAATATAAGCATCAGTGACGTGGGCTGTCTGAGTTGCTCGTTCCGGTAAGAGGCATTGCGAAGGCCTGCGACGTGGATTGAGCCTGAGAGTAACAGATCCCACGTCATTCGTATATAATCGGTCCGGCCGGGGTCTGCCGGACGACAATACCTCCTCCGAGAGAGAGCTCGGAGCACACGTGATTCATGGAACCACTTGGCCAACTTATCAAACAAGAACTCTTCGCACAGGAACGCTCCGTGACCTGGTTCGCCCGGAAGTTGCATCTCGACCGCTCGAACGTGTACCGTCTGTTTCAGAAAAACAGTATCGACACCGACCTGCTGTCACGCATATCGCTCGTGCTGGGCAAGGATTTTTTTGCCGTTTTGTCGCAGCAGATCGCTGATAGGCAAAATTCGCAACAGTAGTGTTGCATTATCGCTACAAATCAACCCTCTAATTTATAAACCTTTGGCGTAACTTTGCATCGTTGTATTCTGCACCGCAGCCCCGGTGCTGCAGTTATCGATACAAACATACTATATACACTATAATTTAATTACTCTTTTATGAACAAAGGTTATTTGAAAATCGCACTCCTCTCGATGATGTGCGCTTCGATGTCAACCTCATTCACATCTTGCAAGGATTATGATGATGACATTGACAACCTGCAGACTCAAGTCAACGCTATCAAGGCATCGGTTGAGCAGCTGCAAGCCAAAATCGACGCCGGGGCAGTGATCACCGGCGTTACCACCAACGCCGATGGTATTGTAGTGACTCTCTCCGACGGCAAGAGCTACACCATCACCAATGGCAAGGACGGCGCCAACGGCACCAACGGCACAGATGGTGTGAATGGCAAAGATGCCGACGTATGGACAATCGGCACCGACGGCTACTGGTACAAGAACGGCCAGAAGACCGAATACCGTGCTGTAGGTCTCAACGGTACAGACGGCACCAACGGTACCAATGGTACTGACGGTACAAACGGTACCGACGGCAAAGACGGTGAGACAATCTACTACGTCCCCAATGCTGAAACAGGCTGCTTCGACAAATATATCGACGGCAAGAAAGTAGAATCGACCAACATCTCATGGCGTGCCAACGTAGAAGGCGGTCTCTCAGCTGTGCTCGACGGCACCAACCTGATCATCTCCGGTCTCGACGGCGACCAGAAGAGCGTGACCATCAACTCTGGTACTCCGATGGGCTCTGTAGCTTTCATCCCCAGCGTGATGAGCAGCCAGGTAGCTTATCCTACCACTGACGAGCCTTTCTACAACCTCGCTTACTACATCGACGATGCAGAGGCCACCACTACCAAGACTTTCAAACACCTGACATTTGACAAGTCAAACGCAGTGAAACTGCACTACCGCATCAACCCCACCGAGGCAACTCTTCCCGAAACCCTGAATGTAGGCTTCATCAACCGTGCCGTGACATCACGCGCCACCGGTGATATGAACAACCTCCTTGTCAACATCGCCGGCGACCAGATCTACTCAGCAGGCGAACTGACACTGAGCGCGCTCATCAACCCCTCGAAACTTGCTGCCAGCCCCAAGAACAACATCGTGGCCGCACAGGTCTGGGCAGGTACAAGCCCCTACACCTCGGACTATATCGCAGTATCGTCGAAAGCTGTTGAAGCTGTGATCGTCAACCCCACCGCTGCCACACAGCCCGCTACATACTATGCACGTAACTACGTGCTCGCCAATGCAGCCGCTGAGACAAGCGACTTCATCCAGAAGACTTGCGGTGTGACACTTGACAAAGCTGCCAACCTCACCTTCAAGTATGACGATGCCAACGGTCTCAACCTCTATGACTACGTAGACCTCTACTGCACCACAGAAAGCTGCATGCTCTCGAAGCTCAACTTCAGCGGCATGAGCTACGAATTCAGCCTCCCCGCTGAATACAAAGCAGCTGATGCCCAGAACACCAACCAGCAGTGGTTCGTGACTCTGACCGACGGCGTGCTGACCCTGAATGCCAAGAATCTCGGCGACAAGCCCAACACAGCCGCTATCGGCCGTACTCCCGTTGTGCGCGTTGACGCCTTCATCACCGACAACGCCGGTGTGAAACGCATGGTGGCTTCTTCTTACATCAAGGTACAGATCACCCGCGAGACACAGCAGCAGAACCCGCAGCCTGACAAGGCCATCGTGATGCCCGAGAAGACTATCAAGTACTCTCAGCTCACCAAGGACTACCAGACCTTCGGCATGCAGATGCCCTGGACTGACGTGAACACAAAGATCTACGGTGCAGTAGGCCTGACCAGCACCAACTTATGGAGCAG
>CANSGE010000003.1 GCA_947646295.1 uncultured Bacteroidales bacterium | reverse complement strand
TCTCTTCCACCGCGTCATCGACCAGTTCATGATCCAGGCAGGCGACCCCGACTCACGCACCGCCGCTCCCGGCCAGCGTCTCGGCGCAGGCGGCCCCGGATACACCATCGAGGCCGAAATAGATTTTCCCCGCCACTTCCACAAGCGCGGTGCCCTCGCTGCCGCACGTCAGGGCGATCAGGTCAATCCCGAACGCCGCTCATCCGGCTCGCAATTCTATGTAGTGACCGGCAATAAAGTAGCCCCCGCGCAACTCGACATGCTCAAAAATCAGCTGAAAAACCAGCAGCTGCAGTCGACATTCAACGGCCTGGCCGCACAGCACATGGAGCAGATACGCTCGATGCAGGCCGCCGGCGACCGCGCAGGTCTCCAGGCTTTGCAGGATTCGCTCATCAAGGAGACTGAAGCTATCGTGGCAGCTCATCCGCTATCGCTTACCCCCGAGATGGAGGAAGCCTACACCACTGTGGGCGGCGCACCCCACCTCGACGGCCAGTACACCGTATTCGGTGAAGTGATCGCCGGCATGGACGTGATAGACAAAATCGAAAAAGTGGAGACCGACCAGGCCGACCGCCCACGCGAAGATGTCAAAATTATCTCGATGGAAATCGTTCAATGATAGAATATATCCGCTACACGCTCCCGAATGGTCTGCGTGTGATACATAATTACGACGCATCGACGGTCATGGTGGCCGTCGATGTGCTTTACAATACCGGCGCTCGCGACGAAGACCGCCACATGACCGGCATCGCACATCTTTTTGAGCATCTGATGTTCGGCGGTTCGGTGAATGTCGACGATTTCGACGGCGAACTCGAAAACGCCGGCGGCAGCAACAACGCATGGACGTCGTCGGATTTCACAAATTTCTTTGATATCGTGCCCGCTCAGAATGTCGAGACGGCCTTTCACCTCGAAAGCGACCGCATGCTCGGCCTGGCCTTCAGCGACAAAGCCCTCGAGGTGCAGCGCCGGGTTGTGGTGGAGGAATTCAAGCAGACCTGCCTCAACCGCCCCTACGGCGACCTGATGCACGGGCTGCGCTCGGCTCTCTACTCACCGCGTCACCCGTATTCATGGCCCGTGATCGGGCTTGAGCCGGCTCACATCGAAGCTGTGACCAACGACGATATCCGCCGCTGGTTTTACTCGCACTATGCTCCTGACAACGCTGTGCTCGCCATTTCAGGGAACCTCACATACGAGCGTGGCCGCGAGTTGGTGGAGAAATGGTTCAGCGATATTCCGGCCCGAGGAATAGCCCCGCGGCACTTGCCCGGGCCGGGCTTCCCCACTGAGAACAAAATCGTGGAGATGCACGGGGCAGTCCCCTACCCCATGGTGGTGATCGCATTTCCGATGGATGGCTACGGCACGGCTGACTACCGCACTGCCGACTGCATCACGGATATACTTTCGGCCGGACGTTCGACACGCCTTTACCGACATGTGGTGGCCGGCGGAGACGGCTCCATCGTGGAAGCCGACGCATCAATCGTAGGCTCGGAACATGAAGGATTCATGATGATGACCGCGCGGCCGGCCGACGTGGCCTCAGCCACCGACGGGCATGTCGAGGAAGTCCTGCTCAACGAGCTGCGTGCGCTCACACGCCCCGGCGAAGTGAGCCAACACGAATTGCAACGCACGCTCAACAGATTTGAGTCGACATTTGAGCTGTCAAACCTCGACGCACTCTCCAAGGCCCAGAATCTCGCTCTGGCCGAGATGCACGGCGAGGACATCAATGATACCATCGCCCTGCAGCGCAAGATATCAGTGGACGATATCGCCCGCGTGGCCGCAAAAATGGCCGGGTCGCCCTACGTGGTGCTCCGCTACCTGCCCGCTACTCAGGAAAATATCGGCTGAGGTAGGCAAAGAGGTAGTCGTAGAGGGCTTGACGTATTTCCGGAGCTGAGAGCGCAAGGTCGTGGAGGCCGCCATGCACGGTGATTTCCGTAACATCCGGACCGAGACGCCGCCCGATGCGGCTTATATCCGCCACATCAAGCACCACATCGCTCCGCGCTGCCAGCGAGGGGGCGTCGCCCTTTGCAAAAGTATGGTCGGAATGCATGAGCAAAATCGGCACCATGATGTGCGGATCGGCCTGCAAGACGGCCTGCGCGGCGTCGATGGCCGCTATCCAGGAAGTAGTCACAGGCGGCGACACGGGGCGCTTCCACTCCACGTTGTACTCCCATTCGCCCCCGAAAGCCTTAAGCAGACTGTGCGAATAGGTGGTATCATCGCCCTGATTGATTTTCAGATTGGGAAATGCCTTGTGAAACACATCCACTATCGGCACAAGTATCTTTTCCTGAAAAGCTGACTGATTCCAGTCAAGAAAAGGACTGTTGAGCACCAGCACACGCACATCAGGCGACGGATGCACATCCATGTAATAAGCCGTGGTGAGACCGCCGGTCGAGTGGCCCATCAGCACCACATCACGCATGCCATCGGCGCGCATCTGCATCATGGCCGAGTCGATATCGGCGAAATATTCGCGCATATCGCGCACATCGAAGGGCGTCTGGCCCGGCATGAGCGACCGCCCGTAGCGCCGCAGGTCCACAGCATAGAAGTCATAGCCGCGGCTCACAAATTCAAGGGCCATCTCCCGCTGAAAGAAATAGTCGTTGAAGCCGTGCACATAGAGCACTCCGACACCGCGGCCCGCCCCGGCGAGCCGGCGGACGATGGTGCACCGCTCGGCTCCGGCATAGTCGGCCGGCTGCTCCACATAGCGCATCTCGAAGCCTTCGCCGAGCGAATCGGGCATCCATGCTGATGCCTGCAGGTGAGCAACGCCCGCAAGCATCAGCATATATATAATTAATGTATAGAAACGTTTCATCCGGCAAATATACGTTTTTTTCGTCATACTCCGCCGGTGTCGTCACCGGAAAGACCCTTGGCCGAGTGGAAGAATTTATTGAGATACTTTTCACCGAAGCGCTGGAGCAATTCCCAGAAGTTAGGTACAAAGAGCGTACCCACCACAGCATTGATGGCCATGCCGAACACCACTGCCGTGCCAAGTGACAGACGGCTCGCCGCTCCGGCTCCCGAAGCAAAGAGCATAGGCATAACACCGAATACGAATGCAAGGGCCGTCATCATGATCGGACGAAATCGCACACGGCCGGCATCGAGCGCGGCCTGGCGGATTTCTTCGCCGGCTTTGCGGTAGTCCATCGCATATTCTACTATCAGGATGGCATTCTTGGCCGACAAGCCGAGCAACAGTATGATACCGATCTGGGTATAGATACTGATATTCTGCCCCATGAATATACATCCTACGATAGTGCCGAGGATAGCCGTAGGCATCGCTATGACCACTGCGATAGGATCGGTGAGGCTCTCGTATTGCGCGGCGAGCACAAGGATGGTCACCACGATTGCCAGAATCAGCACAAAAGAGATTGTAGTGCCCGACTCGGTCTCCTGATAAGCCTCGCCCGTCCATGCATAGCCATAGTTGGCCCCGAGGGTATTCTGCACGATTTCCTCCATGGCCTTGATACCCTCGGCCGAGCTGACATCAGCAGCCGGGGTGGCAGTGAGCGATGCGGTATTGTACATATTGTAGCGGCTCACGGTGGCCTGTCCCATCGAGGGCTCGACGGAAGCAAATGATGCAAAAGGCACCATCTCGCCCGTGGCGTTGCGCACGCTGAGCTTGAGAATGTCGTCGATGCGGCTGCGGTCGACGCCGGCAGCTGCGATATTTACCTGATATACGCGGCCGAACTCCACGAAATCATTGACGTACGAGCCGCCCATGAAAGCCGAGAGTGTGGCATACACATCGCTCATCGTCAGGCCATAGAGTTTCGCGCGGTCGCGATCGATATTGACAGTATATTGCGGCACATCACCTTCGTAAAGTGTGGTCACCGATGCGATACGCGGGTCTTTGCGGGCTGCCTCGATCACATCGTCGAGGGCTTTCTTCATCTCCGAAGAGCCCAGGTCTGTGATATCAAGCAGCTGCATCTGCAAGCCTGAGGTCATACCCAGACCGGGTATCGAGGGAGGATTGAGCGAGAATATCACAGGCTCCTGCATTGAGGCTCCGATGGCATTGGCCTTGGCGACCACTGCCTCAATATGTTCGCTCTTGGAGCGGCGGTCGCTCCACGGCTTCAGGATCACGAACGCCGAACCAAGGTTGGTGCTCGAGCCGCCCCCCATGAAGGAGGCTCCGCTGACGGCCATGACGTTGGCCACTTCGGGCAATTTGAGCAATTCCTGCGAGTATTGCGACATGATCTTGTCGGTGCGGTCAAGCGATGCCCCGGTGGGCAGCTGGACGGAGGAGATAAAGTAGCCCATGTCCTCGGAGGGCACGTAAGTTGTCGGCCACTTGAGGAAGCCCCAGAATGCCAATCCCGTGATGACGAAATAGAGCAATATGGCCACAGCCGGGCGGCGCAGGAATTGGCCTACGATCTTCATATACAGGTTGAGTACCTTGCCGAAACCTTTCGTCCACCATTTGTAGAGGAAAAACTTTGTGGGACGCGACGGACGCAGGAAAAGCGCACACATCGCGGGGGTGAACGTCAAGGCATTGAAGCCTGAGAATGCAGTGGACACAGCGATGGTGAGGGCAAATTGTTTGTAAAGCTGCCCGGTAATGCCGCTCACAAGAGCCGTAGGGATGAATACCGAGAGCAACACGAGCACTTCGCCCACTACAGGGCCCTGCAATTCCATCATTGCCTTCTCAGCGGCCTGACGCGCATTAAGCTTGCCTTGGTCGAGCAATCGCGAACAGTCTTCGACCACCACAATGGCATCGTCGACCACGATGGCAATGGCGAGTACAAGACCGAAAAGTGTAAGGGTGTTGAGCGAGAAGCCCATCCACTTCATCACGGCCAGTGTGGCGATGAGCGATACGGGGATGGTGAGCATCGGGATGATCACGGCACGCCAGTTCTGGAGGAAAAGCAGTATGACGATCATCACAATCAGGGTTGTCTCGAGGAAGGTGATGAGCAGCTCGTGTATGGATGCGTTGACAAAATCTGTCGTGTTGAGCATTATCTTGTAGTCGACACCCGGCGGGAAATACGGCTTCAGTTCGGCAAGCTTGGCCTCGCAGCGCTTGGCTACATCAAGAGCGTTGGCACCCGGCAGCTGGCTGATACCGATCATGGCCGCGGGCTGATCGTCCACGCGGGCGACCTGATTGTATGAGGCCGAGCCGAGGTCGATGGTAGCGATATCCGACAGGCGCAGGAGTGCTTTGCCCTCGGTATCGGTGCGTATGATGATATTGGCAAACTCATCGGGAGTGGACAGGCGTCCCTGCGAAGTGAGGGTGAATGTGAACTGTTCGTTGCCGGGCGATGGCTGTGCACCTACCGAACCGGCGGAAACAGCGATATTCTGTGACGAAATCGCGGCGGTGACGTCGGAGATTGTGATGTTGCGTGCGCGCATCTTGTCGGGGTTGAGCCACACGCGCATGCTGTAGTCGCCCCCGCCGAAGGCCTCGACATTGCCCACACCGTCGAGTCGGGAAAGCTCATCGGTGATATTGAGATTGGCGTAATTGGTGAGATAAAGCGCGTCGTATCGCTCGGGATCGTCGCTTTGCAGCGCGATCATGAGTATCTGGTTGGACGAGCGGGAGGCCACGGTGACGCCTTGCTGCTTCACTGAGGTAGGGAGTGTCGGCTCGGCCTGCGAGATACGGTTTTGCACCTTGACGGTAGCGTCATCGATATCAGTACCTTCCTCAAAGGTGATGGTGAGCGAATACGAGCCGTCGGAACCGGATGATGAGCTCATGTACATCATGTTCTCGACACCGTTGACCTGCTCCTCGATGGGCACACCTACGGTCTCGGCCACCGTCTGTGCGTCGGCGCCGGGATATGTGGCCATCACCATCACGGTCGGGGGCGTGATATCAGGATATTGTGCTATAGGCAGGCTGCTGAATGTCAAAGCGCCCGCAAGCACCATCGCTATCGCTATCACAATAGCGAAAATGGGTCTTTCGACAAAAAATCTTGAAAACATGGCGCTTATTTTTTAGAATTTGCTTCGACGGGCTTTATCTCCATACCGTCATGCACCTTCAGCATGGCCGAGGTGACATAGCGGTCGCCGGGTTTGAGTCCCGAGGTGACGATGCGCAGCGAATCGTTGACCGCGTCACCGACTTCAATCGGGGTGTAGACCACCTTATTTGAGTCGTTCACCACATATACATATTTCCCGAGCTGGTCGGTGCTGATGGAGGCAGCCCGCACCACCATGGCCTGCGGGTCCACTTTATACGGCAGCTTGACCGTGACGTACATGCCGGCCTTGAGTTCGTTGTATTTATTCTCGATAGAGCCATGTATTTCCATTGTACCTGTTGTACCGTTGACATCCGGGGCGAGATACGTCAGATCGGCCGTATATTCATGTGGCAATTTCTCTGAAAACACCACCGGGACAGCTGCGTAATTGATTTTATCGCGGTTGTTGGGATTGAGAAACATGCGCTGGAATGACGCATCCTCAATCGAAAAGTCGGCCAAGATCACGGCATCATCATAGACCGTGGCGAGCGTCACGGGCGAGCCTTCACCGGCCACGTAGGCCCCGCGAGAGATCGCATTGGTGGTGATATGGCCGTCGCAAGGCGCTACCACGGTGCAGTAACTCAGATTTTCGCGGGCTGTGGAGAGCTGCGCTTCGGCATTGCGTATGGCCGCGCGGCTCTGGTCGCGCGAGGATAGCGCCTCGGCCACTTCCATTTTGGATACAGCGTTGCTCTCGAGAGCCTTGGCCACGGCCTCATAGTGCTGCTCGGCGTATTCGTTCTCGCTGCGAGCCTGCTGAAGCGAGGCTTCGGCTTCCTGGACGGCGTTGCGGTAGGTGGTGGGGTCGATGGTGAAGAGCACCTGCCCCTGGCGCACAAATTCGCCGCCCTCGTAATTTTTAGTAATAATAGTGCCGTTGACCCTTGCCACGACATCAATTGTGCGGTCGGCCATCAGACTGCCGGGATAGTCTTTGTAAAGCGTGAGCGAATCGGTGAACACCCGTGACACGTCGATCGCCGGGACGCTGTCACTATCGACCGTTTGCGATGTCTTGTGGCATGATGCCACTGACAAGCTTGTCGCCAAGATAAGGATAAGAGATGAATTTTTCATATTCGGGTGTATTTTATAGCATTGTAGATATTATTACTGCATATTTGTCTCGAAACCGCCACCGAGGGCTTCGTAGAGTGATACGAGAGCCGAGAGAGCGTTGCCGCGGGCGGTGATGAGTGAGTTGGTATAGGTGAGATAGTCGACCTGGGCATTGGCTACGTTGGTAAAGTCCGACAGTCCCTGGCGGTAGAGGTCGAGCGAGCGGTCGAGGAATTGCTCCGAGGCATCGGCCGCGCGCTCGTATTCGGCAATCTGGCGGACGGCGTTGGTATAAGCTGCCAGAGCATTGTCGACCTCGCAGTAGGCATTCATCACCGTATAATTATATGTATCGACGAGTGACTCCATCTCCTCACGCGCCTGTGCCACACGGGCCGAGCGGGCCATACCGTCGAATACTGTCCAACTCAGAGTGGGGCCGACGGAATAGGCAAGATTGTCGGAAGAGAAGAATTTGCCATGTCCGTTGCTCTGCAATCCCACGGAGCCTTCGATGGTAAGTGTGGGCAGAAAATCCTTTTTGGCGATACCCACGGCGGCAGCCTGGGCGGCGAGATTGTACTCGGCGGCCACGATGTCGGGGCGGCGCCGCAGCAATTCGGCGGGGACGCCCGATGCTATGATGCGGCGATAGTCGGGCATCGGAGCGGGACGCGAAAGCATTGCGGCAATATTCTGCGGGTATTCACCTACGAGCAGCGCTATGGCATTGATGGTGGAATGAATCGATGATCGAAGCGCCGGTACAGTGGCCCGGGTGGAATATAGAATAGAGTTGGCCTGCTCGACATCAATTTTTGATACAAGTCCGCACTCGAAACGCGTGTTTGCGATACCTGCTATAGTATCCTGCCGCTCGATGTGAGCCTCGGCCACGGCAAGTTCGGCCTGCCAGACACGCAGCTGCATATAGTCGGCGGCAATCTCGGCGGCGACTGAAACCATGGCTCCGACCCATTCGGCTCTTGAGGCCCGGTATTGCGACTTGGCCTGCCGCACGCCGGCTGTGATCTTGCCGAAAAGATCTATTTCCCAAGACGCTGTGGCGCGGGCGGTATAGATATTTTCAGTGACGCCCTGCGAACGGCTGCGCTCGTATCCGCCCGTCAGACCGATCTGCGGATAATACGAACTGCGGGCTATCTGCATCTGGCGGCGCGACGATTCCATGCGCCGTGCGGCGATATCAATATCAAAATTGGCATTCTCAGCCATATTGACAAGCGAGTCGAGAGTGGGGTCGCCGAATCCTTGCCACCAGGCGTCGTCGGAGGGAAGTTGTTGGGCAGCAGCCTCGGTATATGACCATGTATCGGGCATAGGACTGCGCAGATAATTGCTGTCGCCGGCATGCACAATGCAGGCGCTACCAAGCAAACAAGCGGATAAGAGTAGATATTTCATAAGACATTTCGAGGTAAAAGCGCCGCAGCGGACGTCACAATATTAAAACCTGCGAAATGTCTAAAGTGTTCGGCTGAATGTGTGGCTAAATATATCGGGAAAGCTGCAGCGGAGTGAATATGCGCGCCGAGATGAGCGACACGAGGGAGCCTGTGAGCACTGCTGCGATAAGTGTGCCCTCGCGCACTCCGTCGATATGGCCCGAGAGGACGAAGGAAAGTATCGCGGCCGTGATGACGAGCGTGGCGTCGAAAATCACCTTCATCTTGCCAAATTCCTTATGGAAGCGTCGGGCGGCATATTTGACGAAGCCCTCGGCACTCATGATCACGACATTGGAGCGCACCTCGATCACTACTGCAAAAGCCTGCAGCAGACAGCCGAGCAGGAGCAGGGCGATGCAGCTGAGATATCCCGACGGCTCGATGTGCGACACTATACCCATATTGATATCGATAAAAATGCCGAATATGAATGAGAATGGTATCTGAAGGAGTATCTCGAAGACGTCCTTGCGCGTGCCCACACCACCGCTGATGAGGGCGAACTGAAGGAATATGACAAGCACATTGAATGCAAAAGTGGCTGTACCGAGGGTCATGGGAGTGTTGAGTGACAGCACATAGTTGATTGATGAAATCGGAGTGACACCCAATGAGGCGACAACTATAAGTGTGATGGCGAATGCGAGTAAATAGAGGCCGGCCGTGAAGGCGGCATAGCGAACAATAATTTCTTTCATATATCAATGTACCTTTTACAGTGCAAAGGTACGAAAAAATAATCTAAGAGGAAAAATCGCGCCTGCATACGATTTTTAGCGGGGTGTAGTTGAATAATATCAAATTTTTCGTAATTTTGCACCACTTTATGACAAGTCTCGCCGCCATACGCACGAATATCAAGCCTGAATTGATCCGTCTCAACGAATTGATCCGGGCACAGCTTTCATCAGACAATCCTCTGATGGACAAAGTCATCGAAGGGTATCTTACGACCAAGGGCAAACAGATACGCCCGATCGTGGTGATGCTCTGTGCGCGTATGTTCGGTGCTGTGACCGACCGTGTGCTCGATGCGGCGGCAGCCGTAGAGCTGCTGCACAATGCCTCGCTGATACATGATGATGTGGTGGACGAGTCGAAGCTCCGACGCAATCAGCCTACGCTCAATGCTTTGTGGGACAACCATATCGCAGTGCTTGTAGGCGATTTTTTTGTGAGCACGGCACTCCAGCGGGCCATCGCCACGGGCGACCTCCGCATCATCGACGCCATCGGACGCCTGGGCAAATTGCTCTCGCTGGGCGAAATCGACCAGATATACAACGCACGTGAGCACAATCTGTCGAAAGACGCTTATTTCAAAATCATCAATTTCAAGACGGCCTCGCTCTTTGTGGCCTGCGCCCAGGTGGGCTGCTATGCCGTGGGTGCGTCGGAGGAAGATACGAAGCGTCTGGCCGAGGTGGCTGAGCTGCTCGGACTGTGTTTCCAGATACGCGACGATGTATTTGACTATTTCCCTGCCGAGAAAGTGGGCAAGCCCACGGGCAACGACCTGCGCGAAGGCAAGGTGACGCTGCCTCTGCTGCATGCTTTCGAGGTAGCGGCTCCCGATGTGCGCGAGCCGATGCTCGAACTATGCGGCCACGAACAGCTCGACAGCGATGAAATCAGCCGCTTGCAGGCTTTTGCGCGTGAGATGGGCGGTATCGAGTATGCCTACGAGACCATGAATGGCCTGCGCGAGCGTGCGGCCGCTCTGATGGATGGTTTTGACCGTCAGGCAGCCGATGATATCATAGCCCTCTTCGACTATATCATCGCACGCGATTTTTAGAATTATTCCAACTCTTATTTTTTGCGGAAGCGGCGGAGTTTCTCCTTGATGAAGGAACCCCACGACGTCGTATTTGTGGAAATGTCGGATGATAGCGGATCGACAAATGAGGTGAGAGCGTCTTGCTCGCCGAATTGTTCGGGATAGATGATAAGCAGATTATTGCGCGAGAAAGATCGCTGTACCAATGCCGGCATTTCAGTGACCTCGTCGGTATATGAGACGGAGTTGGGACGGGCGCTGATGACTACCACAAGATCGTCTTCGAGCACACGGGGTGAGATGAGTATCATCTCATCGTGTGAGTCGACGGTGCGGAACTCGCATCTTATACCATAGTTTTCGTGATAAATCACGCCGCGGATGAGCGGCTGCACATCTTCGTGGCAGCAGAATATGATACGGCATCCGAGCTGACGGGTAAGACGCGCGAGCCCGCGCACCCAGCGGCTGAATCCGGTCTCGTACTGGGCATCGCGCGGCACAGCCACTACGATGCGTGTGACGGCGTTGAGCGGTATGTATAGGCGTGAGATGATCACCATCCTGTGGGTAGCACGCAGGAGCTGCTCGATTTTTGAGCCGAGGAAGCTATCGATGACTGTGGTGCGACGGTGGAGTCCGATGATAATTTCGGTGATATCACGCTCGGCGGCGGCGTTGAGTATACCGGTGACGGTATTGAGGTCGAAGCGGTCGATTTCGGTGAGAGTGGCATTGGCGGCTGCGGCGGTCTTGTGCGCGAGGTCGAGCGAATTGCGGGCGATGGCCTTCGCTTGCTTCGAATTGTCGTTGCGCACGTGTATGGCATAGAATGTGTGCCGACCGCGGTCGTTGCGCATGAGCATGCCGAGATCCACCAGTTCGGGCGCTGTAAGCGGATTGGCAACGGCGATCAGGGTGTTGTTGACGCGCGTGGTGCGGATGATATCATCGTCGGACACCATGCTGATCTTAAGTTTCGGCGCACCGGCGGCCGTGAAAATGGGGGCGAGACCACAAGTGATGAGTATTACGGCGATAGTGGCGTTGAGCACGACGGCATCAAGCATCCCAAGGTTGAAGCCCACTGTGACGACGGCGAGGGCCACGGCTGTATGCGCGGCAGTGAGGCCGAACATGACCTTGCGGCTTGACGCCCCGTAACGGTAGACCTTCTGAGTGACAAATGCGGGAATCCATTTCGATACGAGGGCGACGGCAAGCATTATGGCCGCGACGACGAGTGTCTCGATATTGAGAAGAACACCAAGATTGATCATCATGCCTACGCTGATGAGGAAATATGGTATGAAGAGTGCATTGCCGACAAATTCGATAGAAGACATGAGCGGCGATGCTCCGGGTATATAGCGATTGAGCACGAGCCCGGCGAAGAATGCTCCGAGCACGCCTTCGAGGCCGATGAGCTGAGCTGTCCACGCGGCCAGAAAGACGAGCGCCATCACGAACACGTATTGCGTGACGCGATCATTGTAATATTTGAAAAAGCGTCGTGTGAGCCGAGGGAAAATGTAGAGTACCGCCGCGACCCATATGCCCATGCGCAGGAGCAGATACAGGAGGGCTGCGAGGTCAAACTCACCCTCGCGGGCGACATTGACGGCGGCGGCCATGACAAGGAGCGCGCCGGTGACGGCGATGATAGTGCCCACAACGGCGACGAGCACCGCGGGCGACTTGGTGATACCGAAGCGGGCCGCCACGGGATATGATATGAGAGTATGGGAGGCATACATCGAGCCGAGGAGCAGCGATGTAGTCCAATCGAGACGCAGGAGCCAGACGCTGGTGATGAGGCCGAGCAAGAGCGGCACAAAGAGGGTGAGCAGGCCGAAAAGGAGTCCCCGGCGGAGGTTGAGCCGGAGATGATACATATCAATCTCCAGACCGGCGAGGAACATCAGATACAGAAGTCCTACCTGTCCGAAGATTGCGAAACTTGAATCAGCCTGCAACACATTGAAGCCATATGGACCTATGACCACGCCGGCGACAATCATACCTATGATGTGAGGTATGTGGAGGCGGTTGAGTATCAGGGGCGCAAGCAGGATAATCACCAGTACGATGAAGAAAATCGGTATGGGCTGTGTGACTAAGGCTGCGAGCATGGCTTCGGTATGTGCTACATGAATGAAAAATGGCGGGGGGGGTTATTTATGCGCTTCGACGTATTGCATGATCTGCACCGCATTGAGAGCAGCGCCCTTGCGGAGCTGATCAGCCACGGTCCAGAATGAAATACCTGAGCCGGAGATATCACGGCGGAGACGTCCTACGAATACCGGATCGGTACCGGCGGCATGAAGAGGCATGGGATATTGCAGAGCCGCGGGATCGTCGATGAGCTCGACACCTGGAGCCTGCTGCCATGCGTGGCGGACATCGTCGAGCTGCAATTCGTGCTCTGTCTCCACCCATATAGCCTCGCTATGCGCGCGCATCACGGGGACGCGGACACAGGTGGCGCTGACCCAGATATCGGGGGCGTGCATTATTTTCTTGGTCTCGTGATACATCTTCATCTCCTCGCGGGTGTATCCGTTGTCGCCGAATACATCGATATGGGGGATGACATTATAAGCGAGCTGATGAGCGAAACGTTCGGGACGCACGTCGCGACCGGCGGCCACATCGGCATGCTGCGTCTCAAGCTCCTTCATGGCGAGCGCTCCGGCACCACTGGCGGCCTGATATGTGGCCACGTGGACACGGCGGATGGGCGAGAGCTTGTGGATGGGATTGAGAGCCACTACCATCTGTATTGTGGTACAGTTGGGATTGGCCACGATACGGCGGGGAGCAACGAGCGCATCGTCGCCATTGATTTCGGGCACGACAAGAGGCACGTCGTCATCCATACGGAAGGCGCTGCTATTGTCGATCATCAAAGCACCATGTGCAGTAATAACACCGGCAAACTGACGGGATACGTCGCCGCCGGCAGAAACGAGGGCATAATCAATGCCTGAGAAATCACTGTCGGCAGTCAATTCCTCGACGGAATACTCTACACCACGGAAATTGATCCGGGAGCCGGCGCTGCGAGCCGAGCCGAACAGACGCAGATTGTCGACGGGGAGGGCACCCCCCTCGAGTACATTTAAAATTTCACGGCCGACAGCTCCGCCGGCCCCGACAATTGCTACATTCATTTTTGGAATAGTTTGATGTAAATATTATATAGAGTGCAAAGTTACAACATTTTTTTGTTTTTCGCGTCAAAAAAAGCAGGGGCGCCGCGAGCTTGTCGCGACGCCCCTGAGGTATTGAGTGAGATGTTGATCAGCGAACGTATTCTTTGGCAACTTTGTCGCCGCGAACCACGATGTAAACCTGGCCGGCTGCGGGCTGAACGCGCACACCCTGGAGGTTGTAGTAAACAGCTTCAGCCTGAGCGTCGGCTTCGACACCTTCGATACCGGTGGTCACGGTCATTGTGAGACCCATGGTTTCGGGATCGAGCTTGAAGATGTAAGAAGAACCTACGGTAGCGTTGAAAGCGATGTCATCGCCATCGGTGCCGAGGATTACGGGAGAATCAGAGGGCATCACTGTACCGGCAGCAGCCTTGTACCATGTCTGAGTGCCGTTTACGTCCTTGTAAACCAAGAAGTGGCCTTCGGCAACGGTAGCTGTAACGGTAGCTACGAGGCCTTCGCCGTTGTCAACGAATTCGTAGTCATACCACTGAGCTTCGTCGGCGAGAGCGTTGGCTGCTTCGGGAGCTGCGAACTGGCCGTGGATGAAGTAGCGTGTAACGACTTCTTCAGCTACGGTGATTGTGAGAGCGTTGTTGATTACGTCGTATGTCCAGCTGATGGTCTTGCCTGCAGTAGCTGCGGGGAGAGCAAAGCTTGTAGTAACGGCTTCAGAGAGCATAGCGGGAGCGCCGAGTGCGATTTCGTCGGCAGTGCTGTAGTAGTGGTCGGCTTCGTTGTCCCAAACTTTGATTTTGCCCTGGGCATCGGCAGCCACTTCGATAGAACCGGTAGCTACGCCTTCAGCGTTGCACTGTACGCCGGCATTCCAAGAAGCATCATCGCCTTCGACACCGAATGTAACATACCATTTGGTGTAGTCAACTACGGGAGTGGGAGGAATGGGATCTTCGTCGCCCTTGATGGTGAGGGTTTCGGTAGCGGGATCGAAAGTGAAGGTGTATGTGCCTTCGAGAGTAGAAGTCCAGTTGGTACCGTTGATCATTGCAGCATATTCGCCTGCGGCAGCGATCTCAGCATCACCTGCTGCTGAATACCAAGCCTTCTGAGAGTCGTTTTCGTTGTATTTGATTACGAATTAACCGGGGACAACAGTGAGTTCTGCCGACCAAACGCCATCGGTTTCGGTGAGGTCATAGTCATTCCAGTCTGTACCGCCGTCGACGATAGTACCGCGGATCTGGTAGCTCTTGACTACAGTGATCTCGCCTTCGTATGTCTTGAACATAACGGTGCTTGCAGCGGGATCATAGATGAAGGTATATGTACCTGTGAGTGAGCTCTTGGAGTCAGCACCTGCTGTGAATGTATAAGCCTGGTCAGCGCTGGTAATATCTGCAGCACCGCCGATCCATTCAGCCTGCGCGCCATTTTCGTCGAGTTTCTTGATGCCGAAGCTGCCATCAACGAAAGAACCGGTGTATTCCCAGTTGCCTTCTGCATTCTTTGTGAGGCCGATGGTTTCCCAGGCAGTATTGCCTGTGATGGAGCCGTGGATAGCATAAGTGAATTCGTCGACGGGAGTGGGAGGAATGGGATCTTCGCCGCTATCATCGCCTTCGCCTTCGACTGTAAGAGTCATTGCTTCGGGATCGAAGTAGATTTCGTATTCACCGGCGCCGATAGTGAAGTTGGTGCCGTCGACCTTGCAAGGATTAGCTTCGTTGACAGCTACCTCGCCTGTGCCGCTTGATGCGATCCATGCGATCTGCTTGCCGTTTTCGAGCTTCTTGATACCGAAATTAGAAGTAGCGGTGAGCACAGCATCGGTAGCCCATACGCGCCGTCTTCGTCGAAGAGTTCGAGGTCGGTCCATGTAGCGCTGCCATTCCAGCTGCCATGGAGTACATAGGTGATTTCCGAAGTACCTTCTTCGCCCTGCAGGAGGAGTGTAGCCTCAGAGGGGTTGAAGATGAGGACAGCGTTGTCGACAGGAGCGGCAAGATTGATGTTCTGGCTGCCTGAGCCGTTGGTAAGTGCCATAGCTGTTCCGGGCTCAAGCTTGTCGCTTGCGCTCTTGGCGCCGTAGTTGTAGGCGTCATTCCAGTTGCTTTCGAAAGATTTGATCTTGAAGCCGGAAGTAAGCTGGGCGAGCTCGAGCTTATAGGTGCCGTCGCCCTGGTCGGTAAATACGGTGGAAGCGTCAGTTGTGTTCCAACCGTTCACACCGCCGCAAAGTTGGTAGTCAATGGCGCTTGCGCACAATGATACCATCATTGCCATGATGAGAAAGTAAAATTTCTTCATTGTTAAAAAAATTGATTGAAAAGTAAGTATTTAAGGTTTTCTCTTATTGCGTTGTTTTCTGAATCACTGCGCAAAGATAGTGTATTTATAAAGAGAATGTTGCGGGATTTTAGTTAAATATTGTTAAAACTACTCTATAAAAGAATCCCACCCGGAAAGCGATTGCTATATCGCGTCGCACGGGCGGGACTCCTATAATTATAAGGGGGCGCTGAAAAATATCATCAGTCAAATGCTCCGGAGAGGCCTTCCTCGACCGTCTCGGGCACTTCCTCGACGTAGCCGCCTCCCTCACAGAGATTGACGTCGGGCGGGAAGACGAAGCGCTTGCTCTGGTCGTAGGGGAGCGATGGATCGGCGTACACCTTGGAGATGTATCGGCCGTAGATGGGGAGCGCCATGGATGCGCCCTGGCCCTCGGCCATGGAGTTGAAGTGGATGTAGCGCTCCTCGCCACCGACCCATACACCTGAGACGAGGTCGGGGGTGAAGCCCATGAACCAACCGTCGGAATTGAAGTTCGTGGTACCGGTCTTGCCGCCCATCTGTGCCGTGATATTGTAAGGAGCACGGCGGAGGCGGTTGCCCGTACCGCTGTCGACGACGTTGAGCAGCATCGAGAGGATGCGGTAATAGCCCTTCTCGGTGATAACCTCGGTCTGTACGGGGGTAAAGTCGGAGATTACGTTGCCATTGGCATCGGCTATGGCTGTGACAAACATCGGATCTGTGCGCATACCCTTGTTGGCAAAGGCACTGTAAGCAGTGACCATTTCCTTGACTGACACCTCACAGGGGCCGAGGCAGAGCGAGAGCACGGCGGGAATCTTGTTTGTGATACCATAGGAGTGCATGCGCTTGACCAGCTCGGCGGGCGAAAGCTGGGCCATGAGACGGGCTGAGATCCAGTTGTTGGAGTTGGTGAGCGCCCAGCGGATGTCGACCATCTCACCCACACGTGCGTGACCGGAGTTGCGGGGGCTCCAGGGACGGCCATTCTCATCGTAGAATGTAGGCTGGGCGTTGAGCATCTGATCGCAGGGGGTAAAGTCGCTCTCCATGGCATATGTGTACAGGAAGGGCTTGATGGTAGAGCCGATCTGGCGGCGTCCGGTGCTCACCATATCATACTGGAAGAAGCGGAAATCGGGGCCACCGACGTAGGCTTTCACATGGCCATTGGTGGGGTCCATTGACATGAAGCCTGTGCGAAGGAACGATTTGGTGTATAGGATGGAGTCCATCGGAGTCATAGTGGTATCGACCGGGCCGGAGTAGCTGAACACCGTCATATCGACGGGCTGGCTGAATTGCGCGCGGATCTCGTCTTCGGTAAGGCCGGCGAGACGTCCTACACGATGGCGTTCGCTCTGCCGCACGGCATTATCGATGAGCTTGCGCCGTGTCTCGGCTGTAAGCTCAGCAGGATTGGATGAATAAGGACGTGAGGGCGAATTGCGTTTCTCACGCATGAATTGCTGCTGGAGGTGCGACATATGCTCGGCCACGGCCTGCTCGGCGTAGGTCTGCATGCGGGAGTCGATGGTGGTGTATATCTTCAGACCATCGGAGTAGATGTCGTAGAGAGTGCCGTCGGCCTTGGGATTTTTCTGTATCCAGCCATAGAGGGGATTGGTGGCCCAGGCAATGGAGTCGTCGACGTATTTCTGTTCCTCCCAGGAGTGATAATCAGCTTTGACGGGTTTCTTGGCTGTGAGATAGCGGCGCAGCTCCTCGCGGAAGTAGGGAGCGAGGCCTTCCTTGTGGTCGACGCGGTGGAAGTCGAGCGTGAGAGGGAGAGCCGAAAGGGAGTCGAGCTCGGCGCGTGTGAGCATATCGGCCTTGTACATCTGCTCGAGCACGACGTTGCGGCGCTCGCGGGTGCGCTCGGGCTTGCGCACGGGGTTGAAGTAGGAGGGGTTCTTGACCATGCCCACGAGTGTGGCCGCTTCCTCGATATTGAGATCGGCGGCATCCTTATTGAAGTATACCTTGGCAGCCGACTTGATGCCCACGGCATTGTAGAGGAAGTCAAACTGATTGAGATACATCTTGAGAATCTCGTCCTTGGAGTAGAATCGCTCAAGCTTTACGGCGATCATCCATTCGATTGGTTTCTGCACGGCACGCGAGAGGAAGCCGTCGCTCGGGGGAGTGTAGAGCTGCTTGGCGAGCTGCTGGGTGATGGTTGAGCCACCGCCGGCACTCTTGTTGCCCATCAGGACGGTCTTGACCACGGCACGCGTGATGGCACGCGCATCCACGCCGGAGTGGTCCATGAAGCGTGAGTCTTCGGTGGCGATGAGGGCATTGACCACGTTGGGCGATATTTCATCGAGGTCGGCATACACACGGTTGCCTGAATTGCGGAAGTAGCGTCCCATCTCCACGCCATCGGCAGTATAGATCACGGAAGCGAACTTATCCTGCGGATTGCGCAGCTCCTCGACGGGAGGCATGTAGCCGATGACGCCGTTGTAGACGAGGAAGAAGAAAAGCAGAATCACAGCTACTCCAATGCCGAACACCCACCAGAATACGCGCATGATGCGTCGGGCGAGAGAGGGCTTGGCCGGAGGGTTTATGTTTGGAGCTATATTGGGCATGGTATTGGCTTGTTATTGATATAATACGCAAAGGTAGCAAAAAAATTTCAACTACGTATGACCTTGAATCCGAAAAGGCCGCTGCGCACATGCAGGCGATAGGGGGCGCCGACCCGGATACGGCGGTAACGGGAGAAATCGACGGCACGCTTGGAGATGCGGCCGTCCGGGAGCTCCACGTCGACGTGCCATGTGGTGTAATGTCCGTCGGGGATACGCATGCGGCGCCCCGAGCGGCGGTAGCGGGTGTGCTGCTCGGAATACTTGCGCACGACGTGTGCCTCGATGGCTTCCTCCGACGCCTCGCGCGCGAACATATAATTAAAAGAAAGAAAGGCGCCGAACACAAAACATCCCACTACGATGAAATGCGTGAGCACGTTGAGCCAGTCGCGCTGAAAGCCTGTGAGCCTGCGCCAGCGCGTGCCTATGAATGGCGAGAGCGCCCCGGCCACAAAAAGCGCGATGAGAGGCGCCACCCACACAGCGATATACGTATCGCGATATGCCATCGCGCCAAAGATAGTAATGCCGAAGGTGACAAACAAGATTATTCCTAAAAGTACTCCTGACCACTTTTTCATGGCGCAAATTTAAGAATTTTTTTGATGAGCATTGCATATTCGACGAATCATACTTACCTTTGCAGCTGTTTTTAGGACCAACAACAATTTATTTCTTATGGGAGGCTTTTTTGGAGTTGCGTCGAAACGGCCCTGCCGCACCGATCTTTTCTACGGTGTCGATTACAACTCCCACATGGGTACCCGCCGCGCGGGACTTGCCACTTACGACAGCGAAGACCATCGTTTCTGTCGCTCTATCCACTCGCTCGAAAGTACATATTTCCGCACCAAGTTTGAGAAAGAGCTGGATAAATTCCACGGCCATACGGGCATCGGTGTGATCAGCGATACCGATCCGCAGCCTATCATCATCAACTCGCATCTGGGCAAGTATGCCATCGTCACTGTGGCAAAGATATGCAACATCGACGAACTTGAGCGCAAGCTGCTCGAGCAGGGCGTGCACTTCGGCGAGCTATCGTCGGGCAAGACAAACCAGACCGAGCTGGTGGCTCTGCTCATCAATCAGGGCGCCACATTCAAGGAAGGCATCGAGAACGTATACGACAAAATCGAAGGTTCATGCTCGATGCTCATCCTCACCGAGCACTCCATCATAGCCGCCCGCGACCGCCTGGGCCGCACCCCGATCATCATCGGCTCGAAGGACGGTGCGTACGCCGCCACATCGGAAAGCTCGGCATTCCCCAATCTCGACTATACTCCGCTGCGCGATCTCGGCCCCGGCGAAATCGTGGAATTCACTGAGGAGAGCATCAACGTGATCCGCGAACCCGGCGACGAAATGCAGGTATGCTCTTTCCTATGGGCCTACTATGGCTTCCCTACCTCGTGCTATGAAGGCCGCAACGTCGAAGAGGCCCGCTTCACATCAGGCTTCGAGATGGGCCGCAAGGATGACACCGAAGTGGATTGCGCCTGCGGTATCCCCGACTCGGGTGTGGGCATGGCCCTCGGATATGCCGCCGGCAAAGGCGTGCCCTACCACCGCTGCATCTGCAAGTACACCCCCACATGGCCCCGCAGCTTCACCCCGTCGGACCAGAGCCTGCGCGACCTGGTGGCAAAGATGAAGCTCATACCCAACCGCGCCATGCTCAATGGCAAGCGCGCACTCTTCTGCGACGACTCCATCGTGCGCGGGACACAGCTCAATGACAACGTACACACACTGTTCGAATGTGGCGCCAAGGAAGTGCACATGCGCATCGCCTCGCCGCCGCTCATCTACGGTTGCAAATACATAGGCTTCACTTCGTCGAAATCCGACATGGAACTGCTCACACGCCGCATCATCGGCGAGCTTGAGGGCGATCCTAACGCCCACCTCGAGGAATATGCACGCACCGACTCGCCCCGCTACAAGGCTATGGTGGAGAAAATCCGCGAACGCTTCGGACTGACATCGCTGAAATTCAACTCCATCGAAACCCTCGTGGCCGCTATCGGACTGCCAAAATGCAAAGTGTGCACCCACTGCTTCGACGGCACAAGCCACTTCTAAGCAAGAGACGCGCCCGGGGGCGCGTCTCTTGTGCTATAATCGGGCTGAAAAACCACAAATCAGCTGATTTGTTGGATTTTTAGAAAGATTTTCGTATCTTTGCGCCCTGAAAACGAAATTTCGTACTTATGCCTCAACAAGCTATAGATTTGATATTTGAAACGAGTTGGGAGGTTTGCAACAAGATAGGCGGTATCTACACCGTGCTTTCAACCAAGGCCAAGACTCTACAGGATTGTTACAAAGACAAAGTCATATTCATAGGCCCGGACGTATGGACGGACGAACATCCGGCCCCCGACTTCACTGAATCAAAAACGCTTCTGAAAAAGTGGCGCCAGACGGCACTGCTGCCCGAAGGTGTGCAAGTGCGCGTAGGCCGCTGGGACATCCCGGGGCGCCCGATAGCAGTCCTCGTCAAATTTGACGCTCTATATGCTTCAAAAGATGAATTCTACGGACATATCTGGAAAGAATTCGGCGTCGACTCGCTGCATGCCTACGGCGACTACGACGAAGCCTGCGCATTCTCCCGCGCAGCTGCCGAGGTGATATGCTCACTCGCGGAATTCCTCGCACCCGAAAGCAAAAATATCATAGCACACTTCGACGAATGGACCACCGGAATGGGCCTGCTCGAAGTGAAATCACGCATGCCCCGCATCGCTACTGTCTTCACCACCCATGCCACCAGCATCGGCCGCAGCATCTGCGGCAACGGCAAGCCCCTCTACGACTACCTCCCGGGCTACGACGGCGACCAGATGGCCCGTGAGCTCAACATGGAGTCGAAACACTCTCTCGAAAAGACCGCGGCCCTGCAGGCCGACGCATTCACTACCGTAAGCGACGTCACAGCCCGCGAATGTGAACAATTGCTCACACGCCGCCCCGACGTCGTGACGCCCAACGGTTTTGAGCCGGGATTCGTGCCGGGTAAGATAAAATTCAACAAAGGACGCGCAGCCGCCCGCGAACGCATGCTCGACATAGCACGCGCCCTCACCGGCCGCGACCTGCCCGCCGATACTTTCATCCTGGCCACCTCGGGCCGCTGCGAGTACCGCAACAAAGGTATCGACGTATTCTGCGATGTGGCAGCCCGACTCAACGAGACCGTGACCGACCGCCCCGCCGTGGCTTTCGTCATGGTGCCCGCATGGGCCGGCGACCCGCGCTTCGACCTGCGCCTCGCAGCCGAAAACCACAACCATACGCGTCTGGCTGACCCCGTGATCACGCACGCGCTCCACAACTACAACGAAGACCCGATCAACGCACGTATACATCAGCTCGGCTTCGCCTCCGCCACCCAGCAGGGGCAAGTGTCGGTGATATATGTGCCCTGCTACCTCAACGGACGCGACGGTATCTTCGACATGCCGTACTACGATCTGCTCATCGGCATGGATGCCACCGTATTTCCCTCATACTACGAGCCTTGGGGATATACCCCGCTCGAAAGTGTGGCCTTCGGCGTGCCTACCGTGACGACATCACTATCCGGCTTCGGACAATGGGTGCTCTCTCACCGCGGCGTCACACTCGCCGATACCGGCGTGGCTGTGGTATAGCGTACCGACTCCAAATAAGACAATGTGGTAAGCGAAATCTCCGAAATCGTCAAGGGTCTCATCGACGCTCCCGCCAAGCAGCGCGCCGAAATCTCCCGCGCCGCAATGGCTACCGCCGCAGCAGCCGATTGGAGCCACTTCTTCGCCGAATATGTGGAAGCATACCGGATAGCCCTCTCCAAAAAGAAGTAAATACCCCACAAACGTAAATACTTCATTTTACAATATATACACGATATTAAACTAAAAGGTAAGTTATATCAAATGAAAATTCCAGTTAGTAAGACCAACACCCCCGTGTGGCGCGACATGACTATCAAAGCTGAGCTCCCCGCACAGCTCAAGCCGCTCGAGGAAATCGCACGTAACCTGTGGTGGGTATGGAATAGCGAAGCAAAAGCGCTCTTCCGCGACCTCGACCCCTCACTCTGGCGCAACACCGGCGAAAATCCCGTCATGGTGCTCCAGCAACTCACATCCGACCGCATCGACGAAATCCTCGCCGACCGCGACATCATGGATCGTGTAACTCTCGTCTACAACGACCTCAAGGAATATCTCGCACAGCCCATGCGCACCGACGTTCCGTCAGTATCATACTTCTCGATGGAATACGGCCTGTGCAACTGTCTGAAAATATATTCGGGCGGTCTCGGCGTACTCGCCGGCGACTACATCAAGGAAGCTTCCGACTCCCGCGTCGACATGACAGCTGTAGGCTTCCTCTACCGCTACGGCTACTTCACTCAGAGCCTCAGCGTGGACGGCCAGCAGATAGCCAAATACGAGCCCCAGAACTTCAACCAGCTCCCCATCGAGCAAGTACTCGACAAGAACGGCCATCCGATGATCCTCGAAGTGCCCTACCCCGGCCGCATCGTCTATAGCCACATCTGGCGCGTAAACGTGGGCCGCATGAAGCTCTACCTGCTCGACACCGACTTCGACATGAACAGCGAATACGACCGCCCCATCACCCACCAGCTCTATGGCGGCGACTGGGAAAACCGTATCAAGCAGGAATACCTCCTCGGGATCGGCGGTGTGCTCATGCTCAAGAAACTCGGCATCCGCAGCCAGCTCTACCACTGCAACGAAGGCCACGCAGCTCTGCTCAACCTCCAGCGTCTCGTTGACTACGTGCAGGAAGACCACCTCGACTTCAATACAGCTCTCGAAATAGTACGCGCTTCGGGCCTCTACACAGTACATACCCCCGTGCCCGCCGGTCACGACTACTTCGACGAAAGCCTCGCAGGCAAGTACCTCGGCGAATTCCCCGCCAAACTCGGTATCTCATGGAACGACCTCATGAACATGGGCCGCGAAAACCCCGATACCCCCGAACGCTTCTCCATGAGCGTATTCGCACTCAACACCTGCCAGGAAGCCAACGGCGTATCGAAACTCCACGGTATCGTATCGCAGAAGATGTTTGCCGGTATCTGGAAAGGCTACACTTGGGAAGAAAGCCACGTGGGATACGTGACCAACGGCGTGCACATGCCCACATGGGCCGCTTCGGAATGGAAAGAATTCTACAGCCAGAAATTCGGACCCGCATTCTTCCAGAACCAGAGCGATCCCAAAGCTTGGGCGCCCATCTTCAATGTCAGCGACGAAGAAATCTGGAATCTCCGCTGCACGATGAAGAATAAATTCATCAACTTCGTAAAACGCGACTTCAAGGAAAAATGGCTCGCCAACCAGGGTGATCCCTCTGCTGTGATCGACATCCTCGACCGCATCAACCCCAACGCCCTCATCATCGGCTTCGCACGCCGCTTCGCCACCTACAAGCGCGCCCACCTGCTCTTCACCGACCTCGACCGTCTGGCCAAGATCGTCAACAACGAGCAGTTCCCCGTGCAGTTCATCTTCTCGGGCAAGGCTCACCCCGCCGACGGCGCCGGCCAGGGCCTCATCAAGCGCATCATGGAAATCTCGCGCATGCCCCAGTTCCTCGGCAAGATCATCTTCCTCGAAGACTATAATATGATCGTGGCCAAGCGCCTCGTGACCGGTGTCGACATCTGGCTCAACACACCTACACGTCCTCTCGAAGCATCCGGTACATCCGGCGAAAAAGCCGAGATGAACGGTGTGCTCAACTTCTCTGTGCTCGACGGCTGGTGGTACGAAGGCTACCGCTTCAACGAAAAGGCCGGCTGGGCTCTCACCGACAAGCGCACATACACCGACCAGTCACAGCAGGATAAGCTCGACGCCGCCACTATATACAAGATGCTCGAAAATGAGATCATCCCCCTCTACTTCGAGAAAAACTCCAAGGGATACTCTCCCCGCTGGATCGAGTATATCAAGGGTTCGATCGGCGACATCGCTCCCCACTATACAATGAAGCGCATGATCGACGACTATATCGAACGCTTCTACGACAAGGAAGCTGCCCGCTCAGCTCGTCTCCAGGCCAACGACTTTGCCCTCGCTAAGGAAATCGTGGCATGGAAAGAAAAAGTGGCAGCAGCCTGGGACGGCATCAAGGTGCTCGACATGCGTCATACATCCGAAGCTTCGCAAGGCGTCACCGGTGAACCGTACCGCATCGAGATCACTCTCGATACCAACGGCCTCGCTGACGACCTCGGAATCGAAGAAGTACTCTACCGCAACGAAGACGGCCAGGAACACCTCGCCGGCAAGAAAGAATTCAAGGTAGTGAAACGCGACGGCAACATCGTGACCTACGAACTCTCGTCGAAGGTCAAGAACGCCGGTATCTTCCGCATCGGTTACCGTATCTATCCTGTCAATAAGGAACTCCCCCACCGTATGGACTTCGCGTTCACACGCTGGATCTGATCCTGAAAATATTTCACTGAAGGATGCGCCGCGCAAGGCGGCGCATCCTTTTTTATCGCTTTTTTTGCAAAGATTGAAGACTTTTCATACTTTTGCAGCCGAAAGTGCGTTAATATAAAGTCGATATTTTACCTTAAACCCAAATGATACAGCCCCATTATAAATTTCACTCACTTCAGCTCCACAAGATCTGGGGTGGCAGCAGGCTCGCCCGATTCAAAGACTCAGGCGAGAATACCCGCGGAATAGGTGAAAGCTGGGAATTAGCCGATATGGGTGAGCAGCAGACATGCGTCATCGACGGTCCGGACGCCGGACTTACCCTGCATGAGCTCATGGTGAAATATGGCGAGGCTCTTACCGGAGCCACATTCGACCGCTTTCCACTCCTTATAAAATACATCGACGCCGGCAGCAACCTCTCCGTACAAGTGCATCCCGATCAGGAAATGGCTGCCCGACGAGCTCTCTGCTCAGGCAAAAACGAAGTCTGGTATATCATCTCAGCCGAACCGGGCGCTAAAATCTACTCCGGACTCAAACACAATATCAGCCCCGACGATTACGAACGCATGGTGCACGAAAAGACGGTGATGGATGCCGTGGCCGTACACGATGCACATCCGGGCGATGTTTTCTATATACCCGCAGGACGCGTCCATGCGATCGGCGCAGGTATCATGCTCGCCGAAATACAGCAGCCGTCCGACGTCACATACCGCATATACGACTACGACCGCCTCGACGCCGACGGCAAAAAACGCGAGCTGCACACCGATCTCGCCCGCGAGGCCCTCGACTACAACATTTACGATAGCTACACTACCGACTATGACCGTGAGCGCGAGCACGCCACACTTATTTCATGCCCCTCGTTCACGGTAGAGCGCATCAAAGTCAATGGGCAAAGTCAGCTGGGACGCACCCGTGGCACCTTCATGATACTTATGTGCATCGAGGGCGCCGTCGAACTCCCCGACGGCTCAATGATAAAGCGCGGAGACACACTGCTTATCCCGGCCGCCTCCGACGTTGAGCTCATCCGCGGCAAAGCCACCGTGCTCACCGCTACCGTCTGAAGCCGTAAGGCAACTCACAGGGCGGAGGCAACACGTATCCACGCGACTTAAAGAGACTGCGCAAGGCCGTCACATCCTTTTTCTGTACCATAAACGCACGCCCTTCCACCAGACGTATCAGCTCACGTATTTCCTTGTCGGCACAAATCATGCCGTAGATCCGATCGCTGCAATCAGTCAGATCGTACAAGCGCCATCCATCAAGCGATTCGACCTTGGCAAAATTGAAACGCTCAGCCAGCGACTCAAAGAAATCCGTCCAGATCTGCGGCATTTCCACACGCTTTACCATACGCTTGAGGTCTTTGATCTTATCTTTCAGACGCCCCTCTTCGCTCACCCCGCGCAGGAAAGTCTCGTCAGTGACGATAAAACGGTTGTCCGTGACGCGTTTGCCGAAGAGCTTACGGATAGCCTCGGCATTCACCGGGTTCGTCGTGTATATCATCAGGCGATCCTCTGCCACATCCGTCACATTATCCTCAGGACCCTCCTCTGCGCAATCAGCGGGCAGCTCATACTCAGAGTCGCGCCCGAATACGTAGCGCCCCAGAGCAGTCAGACGCACATAGCGGATACAACTGCTGATGCTATCTTTGCTGAAATTGGGATCAAATATCACCTCCACAAGACCCAAGGCAAGAAAAATCATCACTATACCGCTCACAAACGGCCGCACAAAATGCTGTGTCAAGGTCGCAGGCGTGATACGCGTGCGTGTGATCTCATTGGTGAAGTTTGTACCCGGCTGAGGCACTATCAGAGGTTCTTTCAAGGGATAATGCGCTATCACCTCCCACACAAAAGAGTCGATCTCGAGCCATACGCCGGGGTTGCACGAGATATGCCGCGGCATTGCATATTTGAGCAATACCTTCCTGACGGGTTCAAACACATCGAATTTTGTATCAGGGACGGTGGATTTCTGTATCGGCTTGCAGAATGGTGCGGCAAGCTGGGCTATCTGCGCCAACTGAAGATTAAGATCACCTATCCGTTGTTTATACCATTCTGTGATGGAGCGTGTATTTGCCTCCTTTTCGCCATTTTTCTTTGCGAGGACATTCCATACGGCCTTTTCTGTGAAATTACGGTAATCATCATCTTTTACAGGAAGGATCGGCGGGAATGCCAAACCGATGGACATCCGCTTGATATCTGTAACCTTCACCGGAAGGTCGGCTGAATTCAATGCCACGTCGCACGTGATTTCATCGTAAAACTCACGGAGATGCGGCATCATTCCGGCAATTGCGTCTTCATGCGAGACAGCGCTGCGCTCGTAGCGCTCGGGCAAGACATCAGTGGTGAGGGTCCGTCTCGATACTATCACCGGACATATCACACGCGCATAACGCATGTAAAGCAGCGGGTCGACATGATAGAACTCGTCACGGTATCCCACACATTCCAACGGCATGAAGAGCGCGCTCACCTCATCAGCCAGCAGCGGCAAGCGGGCAAAATTAGTAGTGGAGATCCTGCGCTGAAGCATCTCGGAAGCTTCCTGCACCTCTGCCACTATCTGCGAACGGCTGATAGCGCGGTTGACCAGAGCAGTATAGAGCAGCTTGCGCATCACCGAAGGCATGCAGTCATATGCGAGTTTCAGATTGTCCTCCAACGACAATACCCGCAAAAAGAGTTCTTTCTGCAGATCCACTTTCCCGGTGAATCTCTGCACTGCCCATTCATTGAGCGCCGTGCTCAGCTCGTCCGACAAGCCGGGGAGCACCACCCTGTATTTTCCGAAGAGGGGCTGATAGAAGGCCATGATGCGGTTGAGCCGGCTGCGTGTCATACCTTTGTATGACACGTCAAATGCCTCCGGGGTATACTTTTCAGTCGAGACGTAGAGCGTCAGTTTCGACAGAGTCGCGATATAGCTTAGCATTATCCGAGTATGAAATTGATATCTTCTTCCGTGAGGGCTTTCGACGATATTTCATCGCCTACGATGACATTATCGAAAAGCTCGGCCTTTACTTTCTGAAGATGCAGGATTTTCTCTTCGATGGTCCCGCGGGTGATTATTGAAAACGTAAATACAGTGGATTTCTGTCCGATTCGGTGCAGACGGTTGATGGCTTGCTCCTCGGCTGCTCTGTTCCACCACGGCTCGGCTATGAATACCATATCGGCCGCTGTGAGATTGAGGCCCACCCCGCCGGTCTTGAGAGTCATCATCAGCACCTTGCAATCGGGATCCGTCTGGAAGCGCTCCACGACGCTCTTACGGTCGCGGGTCGAGCCCGTCATCGAGGCGTAGTCAATGCCATGTTCGTCCAATTTCTCGCCGAGCAACTCGATGCCCGCTATGAATTGGAAAAATACCACTACTTTGTGTCCGTTCTGCGTGGCTGAGATGATATGTTCGGTGAGCCACTCTATCTTAGGTGACTCTATCTGGCCGTCCGACAGACTTTCAGGGACAGAGGCGATACGGCGGAGCTCACTCATCGCCTGCAACATCATGAATTGCGATTTCGCGACACCATCCGACGCTATGGCATCCTTGACTTTGTCGAGGTAGAAACGGCGGCGCCTGTCGTAAAACGCGGCCAACTCGGCGTCAGGCTCCACATAGATGGTTTGATCGACGCGGTCGGGCAGGTCACACAAGACATCACGCTTGAGACGCCGGAGCATGAAGGGAAAGATCCTGCGGCGCAGCACTTCCATCGCCTCACGGTCTTCATCTTTCTGGATCGGACGCCCGTAGCGCTCATTGAATTCATCAAGCGTGCCGAACATCTCAGGATTGAGAAAATGGAAAAGCGAGTATAGCTCCGTGAGATTATTCTCCACCGGCGTACCGCTGAGCGCAAACCGATGACGTCCTTTCAGCTGGTACACCGAGCGTGTCATATTGGCCGTCACATTCTTTATATATTGGGCTTCGTCGAGTACGATTGTATCAAATTGCACTTTTCCTAAAGTTTCGAGATCGTTTCGCACCACCGCATAGGTCGTGAGGATGAATTTATGCTTCAAAGCTTCATCAATATTGCGGTTGGAACCATAATAGACGTGAAAATCGAAGTCAGGTGCGAATTTCTGTATCTCGTCCTGCCAGTTGAAGAGCAGACTCCGGGGCATCACAAGCAATATCGGTTCCTGCGACTCATCCTTGGTAAGCGCAAAGAGTCCGATAGCCTGAAGAGTCTTACCCAGGCCCATGTCATCGGCCAGACAGCCGCCGATACCATTATCGTAGAGATATTTCATCCACTTCACGCCCTCACGTTGGTAGGCTCGCAGCTCAGCATCTACGCCCCTCAGCTCAAGAGGCTGCGCAGGCAGATTTGAAAATCCGGCGTAAAAACTGCGGGGACGCTGCAGTATCGGCTCATCAGGGAGCTCGCCTACCAGCCGTTCGATTTCGGGCAAGTCGAATATCGTGACACGGTATTTATCATCATCGCCGCGCTTATCGGGCCGGAATATCCGCTCGACACGCTTGACAAATGTCTCGTCGAGCACACCACGGAAGCCATCGGGCAGTGTCACATATTCGTGTTTACGGATCTGCTTGAGCAATTCGGATAGCGACATCCGCTGCGATCCGAATTCTACCTCAGCCGTAGCATCGAGATAGTCGATACCACTCTGAAATGAAACCCGCAGATGCGGATGCAAAGGCTTGATTTTGTATTCCCGCAGGCGGTCAAGGCCTATGATACGGTATTTTTCGAGCAATTGGGGCAAGCCGCGCAGCAGAAAGTTGGCTGCGGCCTCCTCCGGGACGAAAATTTCGGTGCCGTCGCAGAAAAGCTCTTTTTTGACAGCGCGCCCGGGCGCGAAGCTCCTTATACATGCATGCACTTCATCCACCAGCGCCTTCATATCGACATGATGCACCTTGCGGACAATTATACGGTTGTGGTCGGGCACATTCACATAGTAGTCAAGCGCCCCGTCCATCAGACGGTCATCACCAACATGCACCTGCTCCGATACGCGCACCACGAGGGTCTTGTCGCGCTCCACGCGCTCAAAAATCAAGGTAGGTATACATTCTATCGGATGGGGCGACAAGCTTATCTCCGCGTCAAAGTATCTCAGATCAAAATTCCGGAACAATGAATACAGCGCCGCAAGATACGTAGGCAGCATATCCTTCTTGAAAATCTGGAGGAATATGTGGAGTGACGCGAAATTGTCGCCTACAGATTGTATGGGATATATCGTATCGGCCCCGAGCACGAATGAATCGGTGAGCAATCTCACCGGCAGCATCCCGCCATCGTCATGTATCACTCCGAGCGTAGCCTGCAGCGAGTCTCCGTTCACTTCATTGATCTCGATCAGCAGGCGATGGCTCTCCGGCGCGACTTTCAGCTGCTCTCCGTAATATCCGTATACATTTCCGGTCAGCACCAGGGGATACATCACATAGGGAACACGCCACAGATTGCACACAAGGCCGCAATGCTTTGCTTTGCCTTTTTTCGTGCCCTCGAATGTCGACTCCACATCGCTCTCCATGATCTTTACCACCTGAGCTGCAGCCCCGCTGACCTCCGGCGGATATATTTCCTCGCCCCACCTGTCTGTCACCAATAGAGCCGGAGCGGTATCGTCTGTGTCAATACGGAATTGGAATCCGTGACTTTCCAAACCGAAACCGCCCGAACCAACGTCGTTACGTCGATTCAGGCGGTCAAGATATTCATTTAATCTGTCCATTAAGTACCGTTGCTCTTATTTCCCAAATATGGAATTATATTTTTGCAATAGTTGGAGGAATCTGAGGTCATCCCTCATGGCGCCGACATTTATCTGCCCGTCATTATTATTCATCCAATTATGATTGTCACTGTATCCGGCCTTGAGGGAGCGCTCGGTGCATTCGAGCACCTTGTCGGGCATATCCCGCAGGGTGTAGTAGCAGGCGCCGTAATAGTTGGCCAGGCCGTCGTTGTCGGGTTGGGCAAGTATTGACTCCATCCAGGCGTCAGCCTCCTCGGGACGGTTGAGATTGAGGAGGGCGAAGCCACGCAGCGAACGCACATTATCGGCATCCAGATCCTCGATATCGATAAGCTGCTGATAGAACTGGGCGGCAGCCACGGGCTGATTGAGTTTAGTGCCGAGGATATTGGCGCGGAGCAGCAGCACTTCGGGATTGGCGGGGTCGACCATAGTGGCTTCGCCGAGCAGGTTGTTGGCTTCCTTGTAATTGCCCTGATCGGCATAATTAAGCGCCATCTCGACAAGTCCGGGCAGGTATTCGCGGTCGACGGCAAGAGCGCGTGCTGCGGCATCGATGGCATCCTGCGGGCGGTTGAGTGCGCGGAGTATGCGCGAGCGTATCACGTAGTATTCGGCTACGTTTGATTCCACACCCAGCGCCGCATCAATCTGCGCAAGCGCCTCCTCATAGCGGCTCAGTCCGTAGAGGCAACGTGCAAGCGAAGCATAGAGACCATGGTAATTGTACAGACGGTCCTCGATGATCTTCTCAAAATCCTCGATGGCCGATATATAATTGTAGTGGGCTTCGGCGATTGAGGCACGGAGATAGCGGTAAAGCCCGTTGCCGGGAGCCAGCTGTATAGCATTTGTAAGACCGGCTATGGTGGCAGCGTAGTTTGTGTTGCCGTATTCGACGAGCGACTCGATAGCCTTGGAATCCTTGGAATTGAGACTGATAGCCACGATCAGATCATCGACCGCGCCGTTATGGTCGCCCATCATCTTGCGCACGCTCGCGCGGCGTACATATATCTCGCTGTTGTTGGGGTCGAAATCCACAGCCTGGGCCAGATAGTCATTGGCGGCCGAAAGGTTGTTTTCCTTCACAGCACAACGTGCCAGACCGAGCAAAGCCTCGGAGCTGCGCGAATTGAATCGCTGCAGGCGGATATAGTCGGTGCGGGCGCCGTCGTAATTTCCGAGTTCGAAATTTGTATTCGCACGCTGATATATGGCGGCATACGATGAGCCGTCAAGAGCGATTGCCGAATTGAGGTCGGCAAGTGCGAGGTCATGCTTTTCGGTCTGATTGTAGATACCGGCACGGAGCATGTAAGCCTGGAAGCGCAGGTCTGTGTCGCCCGAGGGAGCGTATGCGAGGGCATTGTTGACATCGTCGAGAGCCTTCACGTATTCGCTGTGGCGGTAGTATTCGTTGGCACGACGAAACCATGTCATATAGTCGGTGGGATTCTCACGGAGCTGCTTATCATATACAGCGATTACAGCTTGAGTCACAGGATTGTCGATGATAGCCGCAGCGGGTTGTGCACAAAAGGCGACAGATGCGGCATATAGGAGAGCCTTATTAAAAAATTTCATTGCAGTCAAAATCTTGTTCAGTCGACAAATTTACGCATTTTTTTTCACAAAACAGCAATATTTAGTATTCTTAGCATTCATCGTCTTGAATTGCCTTGTTGAAAAATCATTCTTACCTTTGTACTTATGGGAAAAGTTTCAAGTTTCAATCAGCTGCTCTCTGAATTGTCCGGTGAGCGAATCAGTATGCCGGCGGTGCTCCGTGTGGCGCGCCTTGCGATGGAGAGCCGTGAGAATACCGTAGCATTGATAGCATTGGCCAAAGCCGATACGGGCCGAGGCGGCATAAATGCGCTCTGGTGCCTGACTCATGTACAGAAAGCCGATCCGGCATATCTTCAGGAATGGCACGATGATTTCATAGATATGCTCCTTGCTGAGAATCATACGGGCCGCAAGCGTATGCTGCTGCAGGTGCTTCGCGGACAGGCCTATGACCCGGATACTCTCCGCACGGATTTTCTGGATTTCTGCTTATCGAAAATCAACGCGGAATGCGAGCCATATGCCATACGCGCTTTCAGCCTGTATTGCGCCTACAACATGTGCAAATTTTACCCCGAATTGATTGCAGAACTGAATGAGCATCTCCACATGCTTGACCTGCAGGCTATTTCGGCAGGACTGAGGAGTGCCCTGCGCACGACACGCCTCCGTATTTCTAAATTACGGGTATGCAAGAAATAATCTTAGATCAGACGGGGGCCGTACTTGCAAAAGAATAACTATTTTTAATACTTTTTTGCACATTCGGACGATTGTACGTAACTTTGCAGCCGTAAAATAGGTACATATCTTATGAATTTCACAAATGTATTGGATTTCCGGCCCAAATTGTGGTCGGCATTATCACATTATTCTATGGCGCGCCTCCGCGAGGATGTAATCGCGGGTATCGTGGTGGGCATCGTAGCCCTGCCGCTCGCCATCGCTTTCGGTATCGCTTCGGGTGTTAGCCCGACAATCGGCCTGATCACGGCCATCATCGGCGGTTTCATGGTGTCATTTTTTGGCGGCAACTCCGTGCAGATCGGCGGTCCGACAGGCGCATTCATCGTAATCGTATATAATATCATAGCCCAATTCGGCCTCTCAGGCCTGGCTGTGGCTACCGCGATGGCCGGCGTGATTCTGGTCATCATGGGACTTTTCCGTCTTGGCACGGTGATCAAGTTCATCCCCTATCCGATCGTCGTAGGCTTCACGGCGGGTATCGCACTGACAATATTCTCGACTCAGATCAATGATTTCCTTGGCTTGGGACTACGCGACATCCCCGGCCAGTTCATCCCGAAATGGGGAATGTTTCTGAGCAACCTCGACCGCATCGACATGTCGACTTTCGCGACAGCTTTGGTGGCTCTCTTCATCATCATTCTCACTCCGCGCATCTCCAAGAAGCTCCCCGGAGCCTTGATCGCCATCATCATAGTGACCGCCGGCGCCTATCTGCTTCAGCAGATGACTGATTGGTATCACATCGAGACCATCGGCGACCGTTTCGGCGATATGGCCACTGACCTGCCCACTCCTCATGGTTTCACACTCAATATGGCCACCATCAACATGCTGCTGCCCTCGGCCTTCACCATCGCCGTCCTGGGCGCCATCGAGTCGCTTCTCTCGGCTACCGTGGCCGATGGTGTGACAGGCTCACGCACCAACAGCAACACCGAGCTTATCGGCCAAGGCATCGCCAACCTCACAGTGCCCTTCTTCGGAGGCATCCCCGTGACGGGCGCCATCGCCCGCACGATGACCAATATCACCAACGGCGGACGCACCCCTGTGGCCGGCATCGTACACGCACTGGTGCTGCTGCTCATCTTCCTCTTTTTCATGCCGCTGATCAACTATGTGCCCATGGCATGTCTGGCCGCCGTACTTATCGTAGTGTCCTACAATATGAGCGGCTGGCGTACGATCGTAGGCATATTCCATGCCCCGAAGAGTGATGTCTCGGTATTGATCGTCACATTCCTCCTCACAGTCATCTTCGACCTCACCATCGCTATCGAGATAGGCCTGCTGCTGGCAGTGGTGCTCTTCCTGCGCCGCGTAATGGAAAATACTGAAATACGCGCATACTCGGGCCAGCTGGACGTGAATGACGGCGACGACACCGCGGCTGCCTCCCATGAAGTGCTCGACGTGGCTCCGGGCGTGAGTGTATATGAGATCGACGGCCCGTTCTTCTTCGGTATAGCCACTAAATTCGACGAGATGATGCGAAGCACTCTGGGCAATAAACCGGTAGTGCGTATCATCCGCATGCGAAAGGTAGCCTTCGTCGATGCCACCGCACTGCACAACCTGGAGATACTGATCACATCCTCGCAAAAAGAGGGTATCCACGTAGTGCTCTCGGGCGTGAAACCCAACGTGCGCACATCGCTCGAACACGCCGGAATCGACCGCCTGATCGGGTCCGACCACATTTGCGACCATATCACAAAAGCTGTCGTAATGGCCAATGCAATAGCACGCGGCGAAAAGGTTTAATTTGTATACATTTTTTA
>CANSGE010000002.1 GCA_947646295.1 uncultured Bacteroidales bacterium | reverse complement strand
AATCCTTTGGGAGTGGTGATATCGAACATGCCGTCGTGCTCAGTCACAGTGGTGGCGGGATCGTGTGCTTCAATGAACCAATTGCCGTTGGATGCGTGCAACATGCGGCCGGAATTGTAGAGGGTGCGGCCATTGATGAGCTTAAGGTAGCGGTCGAGAGCTTCCATGAAATAATAGTCGGCATATGACAGTCCTCCCTCCAGCTCGCTATTCCACAGATAGTTGCCTATAGCGTGCTTGATTATAAAACCGTCGTGAGTTCCGGGTGTGGCAAGATATTCGGGCGACGCGAGGCTTTTGAGCTGGCGTTCGCCTGCTTCGAAATATTTCTGTCCGTCGACCGACCAGGAGCTCAGCTCCATAAGTGCCGAAGCCATTACAGCTGCAGCCGCCGCATCGCGGATCTGGGAGCGGTCGGCTCCGGTATAGTCCCAGTAAGGTACCATATCATCGGGCAGCCCCGGATGGCTGATGAGGAAGTCGGCGATGCGCTCGGCATGGCGCAGATAGCGGCGGTCGCCGGTCTCGCGGTACATCATTGTGAAGCCATAGAGTCCCCAAGCCTGTCCGCGTCCCCATGTGGAGACGGTGACGTCGTCGGAGCCATTATTCCAGTCGAATTTGCGTACCTCACCTGTCAAGGGGTCGTAGTCGACCACGTGCGGGCAAGACATATTGGGGCGGTAGTGGCAGCGCATGGTCTTGTCGGCATGAGCGAGGGCGATGTCGCGCAGGGCTGTGTCGCCGGTGTGTTTCCATGCCTCCATGAGCAATTCGAGATTCATCATATTGTCGATGATGACAGGGAATTTCCAGTCGCGTGCCGTATCAGCCTCCCACGATTGGATAAGCCCTACGCGAGGATTGTATCGCGAAGCGAGAGTGCGGGCGGAGCGGTAGAGGATTTCACGGTAGTGTTCATCGGGCACGAGTGACACGCCGGTGCCGAAAGAGCATTGCATCTTGAAGCCGAGGTCATGGTCGAAGGCGTTGAAGCGCTCGTTCTCGATGAGATGGCAGGCGTTGCGGGCGCGCTGCTGCCAGATGCTGTCGCCTGTATGTCCGTACAGCAGCCAGAGGGTGCCGGGGAAGAAGCCTGTGCACCAGTCCTGCGGGTCGACTAAGCCGCGCTTGATAGACCGGGGGAGCTTTCCCTCGGTCTTCACGCGGTCGTACATATACTCCGACTGGGCCTCGGCAGTGCGGTAGGCGTTCTCGACCCAGTCAGGAGTTACCGCTGCCGAGGGGAGAGAGAGCCCCAAGGCAGCCACACATATAATAATACGGGATAATATTTGCTTCGAAAAATTCATTTTTGTATCGATAAATCAGATTTTTTATCGGTATTGCTGCATTTCGCGGTCCATCTCTTTCTGGAAACCGTCGATGAGCGCATTGAGGCGTGCGGTGATTTCGGGTTTTGAGGCAGAAATGTCGTTTTTCTCGTATGGATCTTTTTCGAGGTCGAAAAGGGCGAGCCCGGTGCTTGCGCCGTCGATGATCTGGCGTCCGGGGCATCCGCCGCGTCCCGGCTCGGTGACGATGCGGTAAGCGTGGGGTGCCACACACTTGTATTTGCCGTCGCGGACAGCCTCGACCTTGCCGTTGTATACGAAGAAGAAGGGCTTGTGAGCCGCAGCCTTCTTTCCGGTGAGGATTCCGGTGACGTCCTGACCGTCGAAATTATTGTTTTTGCCGGGCATGCCTGCATCGGCCATAGCTATGATAGTGGGCGCGAGGTCGAGGGCCGAGAAGAAGCGGGTGTCAGTCTTGCCTGCGGGTACAGTTCCGGGCATGCGTGCCACGAGAGGTACGCGCTGTCCGCCCTCGAAGGTTGTGCCTTTGCCTTCACGCAAGCCGAGAGTGGAGCCGGCGTGGTCGCCGTAGCTGAGCCAGGGACCATTGTCGGAGGTGAAGAGGATGAGAGTATTGTCGGAGATCCCGAGGCTGTCAATGGCATTGACGATCTGACCTACAGACCAGTCGATTTCCATGAGCACATCGGCATAGAGTCCTTCGCCTGATTTTCCGCGGAATTTATCGGAAACGCCCAGCGGCACGTGAGGCTGTGTGTATGGCAGATAGAGGAAGAAGGGGCCATCGGCGCTGCGGCGGATGAAGTCGACGGCTCGGTCGGTGAGGCGCGTGGTCATTTCATCCACGGGAGGATTGTATTCGAGCACTTCCTCGTTTTCGTAGAGAGGGAGCGCACGGTAAGCATGGTCGGGCGCCGGATGGAAGGGCCACATATCCATGGAGTAGGGCAGCCCATAAAATTCGGTGAAGCCGTGGCGGTTGGGCATGTACTCGGGCTGATATCCGAGGTGCCATTTGCCGAACATGCCGGTAGCGTATCCGTGCTGCTTGAGGTAATCCGCTATAGTGAGCTCGTCGGCTTTGAGACCATTGTCGGAAGTATCATCGACCACGTCGGGCACACCTACGCGTTCGGCGTAGCGGCCGGTGAGCAGCCCGGCCCGAGAGGGTGTAGATGCGGCGGCACCGGCATAGAAATCAGTATACAGAGTGCCTTGTGAGGCGAGTCGGTCGATATTGGGAGTCGTCACCTTGGGGTTGCCGTAGCAACGTAGGTCGCCGTAGCCTTGGTCATCAGTGAGAAGTATGACGATGTTGGGGCGTTCGGCAGATTGAGCCTGCGCTGCGGCGGGAGCAGCTATAGCGGCTGTGAGAGCGGCAAATTGTATGGTTTTCATTATTTCTTAGGGATAGTGATTACCACCGGAACGGCGTTGTAGAGTTCGGTCTGATAGTTGTATTTTTCTTCGTCGCGGAAGTCGGGGAGCTCAACGGTGATGCGGGAGCCTTTGCCCTCATCGGCCACGGTGACAGTCTCGCCATCGAGGGGATAAATGCCACCTACGCGGTAGGAATAAGTGCCGGCGGGGAGGCGTTTTGAGAGGGTGAAAGTGAGCCGGGTCTTGTTCTTGTCGTCGGGTGCGGGGTTTCCGGCTGCGAGAATGTAGGCGTCGGGAGTCTCGCGGAGCATAAGCTGGGCGGGAGCGTCGGCGGAGGCTTTCAGACCACCGGTCTCGATGGACGACGGAGCGAAGAAAGCGAACTGGTGCAGACCATTCTTGGCCGACGAGAGAGCGTGGGCGTTGGAGCCGTCGCGGGCGAAAGTGAAGTCGGCGGCGAAGTCGGCTGCCAGTGCGGGCATCTGCTCTGCTGTGGCGTTGGGGAGCACGGCATAGGTGTATGAGTCGGTGCCTGCGGCAGGATTTACACCGTGATCAAGCGCAAGGATAAAGCCGGGGCCGCGTTTGCCTTTGAATTTATAAGCGGGGTCGGTGACATTGATATGGTCGCCGGTGGCTACGCGGAGAGTGGCCGAGCCGTCGGGAATGACGACATAACCTCTTTCGCCGATATGCATCCACATGGGGGCGCATGACGTGAAAGTGAGATTTTCGGAGCTGCCGGCGGGGATGACTGTGGTCTTGCCGTCGACGCAGATCGTGAGGGGCGATGAGAGAGCGCCCTGCTCGATGAAAGTGGTGATATTCTCACCTGTGCCCTGACGATGACGGCTGATGGCAGAGCCTTGCGAGATGGCATGCTCGCCTACGAAACCGTAGCTCTTGAAAGCCTGGGCTGAGCTATATTTTTCCTTTGTGAGGTGGTGATAGATGGCCATACCTACAGTGCCGTCGGCCAAGACGCCGGCAATCTTATTGGCGCCGGGCTTTGATGCCTGGGCGCCGCCTTTGAGGGGGAGGGGATCAGAGCGCCATTCCTCGGTGAGACCGGGCAGAGCGTGCCAGTCAAACTGAGCGAGGACGGGTACGTCGTATTCGTGGCCGGTGACTTTGGTCTGCATGATGCCGTAGCCCATGTGCCATGATTTGCGGACTTTTTTATCGAAGTCTTCAGCGCCTACGGTGCGTTCGGATTTGAGTTTCAGCGATACGAAGAATGGCTGTTTGCCATCCTCGTTGCCCTGACGGTGCACGATGTATTCGTTGACCCAGAAGGGCACTGTGGCCGTCATCTCGTGGGTGTTGGCCTTGAGACTCTTGACCATGGCACGGAGCGAATCGGCGCGCTGGAGCTTGCTGCGCTTGCTCACGGCCTTGAGGAGTGAAGATGCGCCCTTGGTATAGGTGCGTAGCACGAATTGAGTGGGATCCTGCAGGAATGAGCGACCTGAGATGAGGTTGTCCATGCCTTGTTTATAGAAAAATATGGGGTAGATGTCGAGCATGCGGTCAAGCTCAAATTCAAGATTTTCGCCGGGCACCTCGAAGGGAGTGTTCTTGAAGTAATTGAAGCCGGTATTGAGGTCGGTGAGCCACTCGAAGCCGTAGGCCGCCATCGCAGCGTCGGTGCCGTTGGCCACGTGGTGAGAGATAGTGCCGTCGGGCTGGTAGCCGGACTGTGCATAGTGATGGGCCGGGATGTTGCTCATGGTCATCCTGTGGGCGACGTCGGCTACCACACCGTGAGGGCTCCAGCCATGTGCGTAATTGAATCCTTCGTAAGGCTTTTCGGGGTAGAAATCCTCATACCAGTACTGTACGTATGTCATGGGGCGGTTGTAGTCGGCCCAGATGATGGGGAGGGCGAGCATGGTGCGTGAGCGGTGACCGAGGTTGGCATCGGTCCAGGCGCCGGCGGAATAATTGGGATCAGAGATGAGTCCCCAGCGTTCCTTGGGATTATCGATGGCGCGGCGACTTTCGACGATGGATGTGAATACCTGCAGGTAGCGGGTGAGGGCTTCGTGGAGGCGTTTCATCTTTTCGTCGCCTTGCGATATGCCGTCGAGGATGTCGGGCATGAGGTGCAGCACGGGTACCATCAGAGGGTCGGTGAGAGTCCACTGGTGAGTGGGTATCTCATGTCCGGCGAGATTGTATTTCTGCAGGAGGCTGAAGCCGTCGCCGGTGCATGTGCCGATGGGCTTGCCGTCGATGAGCATGTCGGTGCCCGCGATGGGGAATACGTCGGTGTATGCGAGTATGGCCTCGACGATGACGTCACGGAGTTCGGCGTGTTTGGCGGGATCGCCTTCGGGTCCGTAGACGGGCGACATCACATAGGCGTAACCGAGCTGGCCGATGCGGTCGCACACACGCATGAAGTCATAGTCGATGGTGCCACCCTTCCAGTGATCGATCTCATCGAGTCGGCCGGGGTATTCCGAGGGATGTTTTGTGTAGCATACTTCGTCGCTGAAACGGTAATTGTTGCCTTTGAGATCGGCGATGGCAGCTGCGACTTCGTCGTCGGAAAGCTTCTTTTTGCCGTACATGCGCGGATTTTTGATCACCTGTGGCACGTAGCGGTCGTACAGCGTCTGCCAGAGAGTTTCCTTGACGGCATTGATTTTGACAGGAAATTTCTGGATACGTTTTTTACCGTCGTTGAGTGAAACGGTGATAGTGTATTTGGCGCGGTCGGCGGGGAGTGTGACACCGTCTTTGACGTAAATCACGCCGAAAATGTGACCTGCCGAGTCAAATTCGGTGTCAATGGCGAAATAATCCTGTCCCTCTTTCTGGCGGATAATCTCGAAGTTGTACGATTTGGGTACGGGATTGGTGGCCACGTCCTTGTTGCGCTCGAGGTTGATACGTCCTGTCACTTCGGTGCCTTCCGGACTGCCGACGGGGATATCGAAATAGTCGGCGAATATTTTTTCCTCGGCATGCATCCGGCCAAATGTGCACAGGCAGAGGAGCAATGCAAGAAATTTCAGTTTCATGATTAGTTTGATCGGGTATGTTTTGGCAAGTAATCTTTAGTTTCAAGGTCAGATGCGAGGCCGCCGACACGGTCGTGTACGCGAGCGGAAGAGGGCGTGAGAGAGAATGTGGCTCCAAGGTCGGAGTTAGCGATTTCGAGAGAGGGAGTGTTGTCGTCGAGTCCGGCGGCGATAGTCCATCCGTCGATACTGATCACACCGGATGCGTCAGGCTCGATGACGGCCGGAGCTTCGTCGAGGTCACGTACCTTGAGCACGAAGAGGAAGCGGAAGGTCTGACGGCGGTCAGTGGTGGCCATATAGTGCCAGTGGTCGGGATATTCGAGTTTGGACGGAGTGGGATAGTAGAAATCGGTGCTGAATGAGGGGGTGAAGGGTACGGACGAGAGCAGGCGGCCGTCGGCGGCAAAGCGCTTTTCGGTGTTTTCGACGGTGAAAGTCGAGCCGTCAGAGCCGACGTAGAACTCCTCGCGGTTGTTGAGCAGCCAGTTGATTGCTGCTGGTGATGACGTCTCGATATCGTCGTATATCACCACTAATTCGCTTCCGAGCATGAGCACATGGCGCTGATAGCGGGAGAGGGGCGTGGTGCCGAAGCCGTTTTCGCGGCTTTGGGTGAGGCCTGCGGTTTTGAAATTGTTGATCCATACCTGCAGGTAGCAGCTGTCGGTATAGGCGTGTGAGGCGTCGCCCATGATGTAGGTGATATTGTCGGATTCGAGGCCGCGGACGATGTTGCCGTATGCTTCGGGCGCGAAAGCCTGGCCGATGCCATCGACGAGGATGGTATTGTGTGCGCGGCTGTGACGATAGTCCATGATATGATGGGGCGATGCATATTGGAAGTAGTGTCCGGTGTTGCGGAATACCTCGCGGCCGCGGTAGAGGATATTGAAGGCGTTCTGATTGGCGTAAGTATGCTGTGTGCAGCCGAAGCGACTTGATTTGAAGGATACGGCCAAGTCATTGTCGGTGTCGGAGAGGTCGCTGTGCATCACGGCTTCGCCGGTGTCCTTGTACCATATGAGTTTGGCGATGTCGTCGGGCATGGCTGTTGAGTAAGCATAGCCGTTGACCATGCGGTCGAGGCGGAATATGAAATCGGCCCGCACCAGAGAAGCATTTTGATAGGCGTACCATCCGGCGTATTCGTCGCCGGTATGACGGGCAAGGAAGTCGGCCATTGCTGCGCGCAGGCGTGATGGTGTGCCGTCGTCGGCGTTGTCGCCGAACCCGCAGCTCTTGGAGCCGGTGGGCCATGTGTAGGGGATGGATTTGCCGGCATTCTGATACCACGGATGTGTGAGGAAATCGAAGCCGGTGATGTAAGAAAGGAGAAGAGGCATCAGATGGAGCGTGTCCATATTGGCGTCGAAGTAGGCGGCACTGTTGTGCCACACTCCGTCGCGGTTGTAGCCGGAGCCTGGAGCGCGAGTGCACCACAGCTCATAGTAATAGTCGAGCGCCCGGAGGCATTCGTCGCGGTAGGGAAGCTTATCGTGCAGCATGTAGGCGCACTGGAAGACTCCGAGCATGTTGTGCTGCCAGAAGTGACTGTCGTAGAGGTTGCCATCCTGGGTGGACTGTGCTTTGAAGAGGCGACGCACGATGCGTATCATGAGATTTTCGGCTGCCGCGCGCTGGCCTTGTGTGAGACGGTCGAAGAGGCTGTCGTAGATGCGGGCGTATGCCTGTGCGATGTTGATGGGCTGGAAGTTTGTGTCGGCTTTGAAAAGCTCATCGTCGGTGGCCGGCCGCTGGATCATGATATCCAGTATTTCCATCATCTTGGCTGCGTACTGCTCATTCTGAGTCAGAATCCAGGCGGTATAGAGATGCAATACCGAGTAAGTAAGCGTCTCGGTGCCGTTTTTGGAGTTGTAATATGATGCAATATCAGAGAAATCGACTGCCACAGCGGCGTTTGCACGCTGTATCATGGCCTTGTATTCGGGGTGGGCGGAGATGCTGCTGCGGGCGGCATCGAGATTGTCCTTTATATATATGTCGAGGCGTGGGTGTCCGGTGGGGAGACCGGCGTTGAAATCGTCGATGGTTGGGGTGACGAACTCCGGTGCATCGGCCGGAACGTCAAATGGTACGGCATCGCTCCATGGGCCTTCTGTACCATCGGTGGCGATATTGCGGTAGCGCCAGTACCAGCGGCCGGGCTCAAGACGCTTATGTGGTGAGGCCATCGACCAGGGACGGGCTTCGCTGATGAAGATGTTTTTGCTGAAATCGGCATCTCCCGAGACCTCAAACTGCACCAGGGAGTCGCCGCGCCACGTGGTAGGGAGGAGCAGTGGCGGCGGGTTGAGGTACACCTCGTTGTTGAGTTTGGGGTAGAGATCGGCACGTACATAGTCGTGGTAGAGCAATTCGTCGCCGGGCATGGGCTCGGGAGTGACGGGCTCGTCGGGTAGCACGGGCGTGTCGTCGGAGCAGGCGGCCAAAGAAATCGCAAGAGCCGCGAGTATGGAGTGTATATGCCTGATATTCAACATGATAAAGATGGAGTATTTTTATAAGAGAGGCTCCCCGCGGTCCGGGGAGCCTCCCGGAATTGATAAGTCTTATTTGTAGATTGTAAGTACGGGGCGGATGGCGCAAGTGCCTGAAAGACCCGAGACGAGGATACCGAAAGTGTGGTTTGCATCGTCGACCTGCACGCAGGCGATCTTGCCTTCAGCACCATTGTCAGTCTGAGCTACGCCGAGAGAAGAAGAGAGGAAGTTGGCTACCGTGCCGTTGTGTGTGAACTGGCCATCGGGGACAGCTGTGTAGAATGCATCGTAAACTGCTGTTACGCGTGCGGGGAAGTCATATTCGAGCTTGCTACCGTTTTTAACAGTCCATTCGCCGCCGTTGAAGAGCACACCCACGAGGTTAGCCATCTGCCAAGCCGAACCTACGTACCAGGCCGAGAGGTTGCTGCCGGTGAGAGGATGAGCCTGCGCCCAGGTAGCGAGTGTGGTCACCATGTTATTGTTGTCGCCGGCGATAGTTTCAAAGGCGAGCCATTCAGCGGGACCAGCCACGGGATCGGCGAATGTTTCTGCCGAGATGGCTTCAGTACCGGCGAAAGCTACGAGATTTTTGTCCTGATCCACGAGTTTGCGGCCGGCGTTTTCGAGTGCGAAAGCGTAAGCAGCCACTGTTTTGCCGCTTTCAGTGGCGCCATTGCCGAGAGCGTATACGATAGCTACGGCTTTGGCGGCGTCGTATGTTGCGGAGTATGTACCGTCGGCGTTCACGAAGTCACCGAGAGCGATGTCGCGGGGAGCGTTGGGGTCGACCATACCGCCGGGGAATGTTACGGTCACGTTGGTGACGTCGCCGGGGGTGGCGCTGATCATGGCGGTGATGTCATAGTTGCGGGTGAGGGGGATATCGGCACCGCTGATGGTCACGGATGTCGAAGTAGCGCCGCCGAGTGCCACAGCGATGTCGTTGCCTTCGCCGAGGTTTGCGCCAGCGTTGTTGCCTACGAAGAGGTAAGCGCTGAACCATGTGCCGTCTTGCCCGATGGTAAGCTCATTGCTTGCGAGGTCGGTGGCGTAACCGTCAGTATTGCCGGTCATCACGTTGAATGATGTAGGAGCGGCCATGTCGGTCACTTTCACAGTGGTGTAAGATGCATATTCAGCATCGGCGTTTTTGAAAGTAATGCGGGTGAAGGGACGTGTGAGGGCGATGCTCTTGTTGCCGGCGAGCATATAGCCATAGAAAGCGTCGGCTGCCTCGTTGTTGAAAGCGTCGGCTGCGTTGGTGGTATTGTAGCCGATTGACTTGAGGTCAGTGGTTGTGTAGATGTAATCGGCGTCGATGCTCTTTACATAGTCGGCCCAGAACATAGCACCCTGGTAGCCGTCGGCGGGAGCGATGAATGTGAAGTCGACATTTTCGCTGCCGGCTTCCACAGCTTTTACTTCGCGGCTGTCGGCGATGGGATTTCCATTGGCGTCGACGAGCTGCATGATGCATCGGAGGGTGTAGCCTTCGGGGATTTCAGGCACGGCGCGGGATGTGCCGTCGCTCAGGGGGATGTTTACGCTGATTGTTGTGAGGCCGTCGGATGAGATTGCGGGGCCGTCGATCTGCTGGCTGCATGAGGTAGCGCCACCGAGGATGGCAGCTGCGCCGAGCATTGAAAGAAATGAATGTTTCATATCGGTATTATTATTTATGTGTTAAGAGTTATTTTTTCGGAACGATTACGACTGTGCTGCTACCTGAGTAGTCGGGATCGAATGTGATGCCTGAGTCGTCGGATGAATTGAGGAATCCGTAATTGATGGTGGTGCAGTAGCCCGCGCGGCAGTAGGCCGTGAATGAGCATGATGCGATGACAATGGTTTTGGTAGAGTCGAGGATCTCGAGCTGCACTGGGATTTCGGTATTGTGGTCAGTATCGGCAAAGAGATAATCGAAAGTGAGCAGGAAAGGCTCCTCGGCTGTCATGCGCTTGGTGCTGAATGTATGTTCGTAGCTCATGTACATCAGCGAGTGGCGAGGAGTGCGGGTCTCGACGTTGTAGCCCATGCACAGATAGCCGGGGTAGCTTACACGCACTGCGAACGACTCGCCCGAGAGCTGGCCGGAGGAGATGCGGTCGAGGAAAGCGCGGGTGTCGGTAGCTTTGAGCTGGAGGCGACCGACGGGGCGCTGGAGAGGCATTTCAAGGTTGACACGGGCATTCCATTGCGAACGGTATTGTGAAAGAGTAAGCTGAGTGCAGCCGAAAGCCGCATCCTTATACGCATTGTTGCCGCGGTAAGCTGTGCCCATGAAAATGTTGGGGATGAGGTCGGTGTTGTAGAAATATGTGCTGTCGACGGTGCCGTTTTCGGTTGTGAACACATAATCGCTCCACACGGCGAAAGTATAGTCGCGGGCTGTGAGGCGGAGTGTGACCGGGACGGTGACTTCGCGCTCGTCTTCTGCGATATCGAAGAGCATGGTGCGCGATACCGGGCGGCGTCCCTCGGTGAGAGCTTCCACGATGAGTCGACGCTTGTACGAAGTGCCTTCGGTGGTGGGCTGGATGAAGCTTTCTTCATCCTCGTTGATGGAGGGGATGGTGAGATCGAGCGTGATATCGGCTGCTACGGCTACTTCAGTGGGATCGATACCCATTTCGCCGTCGGCAGTCATGTCGGGGTGCTGGAAGATGCACGACTGTGTCGATAGGGCCACGGCGGCCATGCACAGACTTTTGAGTAAAAATTTCTTCATGGCTTATGGCATTAAAAACGGTAAACTAATGACACACCTACGCGGGTGAGTCCGAAATAGTGACGTGAGCAACGGTCGATTTTGGCGCCGTTGTCGATATTGTAGAATCGGTCATACTCCATGTAGGCATAGCCTGCGCCGATATTGAATTCGGCGCCCCAGTTGGGAGTAAAGTTGAGACGGTAGCCGTAGCTGATGCCTGCGCCGAGCAGGGGGAGGCCGTCGGCTTGATAGCGGGTGTCGCGCCAGCGCACGTTGAACCATCCGGCCGATATGTTGGCTCCGAGGAAATGACCGTTGCCGGGATTGGCGCCGGGCCACCAACGGGCCTCGGGTTGGATTGCAATAGTGCGGATGCCATGGCGGTCAGTGAGGTCGCTGACGCTCCACATCACGGGGATATCGACGGTCATCGAGCGGGAGGTCTGCCATTCGAAGGCGAGATTCTGTATCGCAAAAGCTGCGTAGGGGACATTGATCTTGAAAGCGCGGTAATTCGACGATACGCTTTCGGTGGCAGGTTTTGCTTTTTTGTCGTTCTTTTTATTCTTTTTCTGTTTTGCAGCCGCTGAAGATTGAGGGGCACTGCTTTGCGCCGGGGTCTCGGTGGAAGCTTTTTTCTTCTTCGAGGGGCGTGTGCGCGAGTGCTGAGGCTTGTTCTGTGTCGAAACCTGCTGAGTGTCCGGGGCAGCCGCTGCTACGGCGATGCCGGGAGCACTTATGGCGAGAACACTTGTCGCCACCAGCATATTTCTTAGCAAGGATTTGAGTCGCATTGTTTTATGTGATATGATTTTTTACTGGCTTAGGGTTTAGATTTCAAGGGTGGGGAGGTCGTCTATGAGTTCATATTCATTACCGTCTTCGATCACAGTGGTGATCTCTCCATCATATTCCACGCGTACATTTTCCTCAGGAGTGGTATTTTTCACTATGAAAGATGGTGCACCTTCAGTTGTGATGTTGGCTTTGATATTCCAGCGTCCGAGTTTGATTGAGCCGTCTTTCAGAACCTGGGGTACCGGTGCGGTGCGTCCTTCTTTGGGATTGGGATAAGAATTGATGATCGTGATGAAACGGCACACTTTAGATTTAGGGGTTGTGGCCGAGAAATGCCAATGATCGGGATTTTTTGCGAAATTGCCGTTTGCATCGGCTTTGAGCCAGTTGTCGGCGGGTGCAAAGAATGTGCTGGTGGTATCGCAGGTGAGCTCAAGTGTGGAGAAGATGAAAGCGTCGCTTTTGGCCACATCGGTCTTACCGGTCACACGCACGAATGCCGGATTTGTGCGGTCGACATCCATGGGATTGAGCACTGTATGGAGCAGATAACTCCATGTGCGGGGTTGGTCGGCTTCCAGCTCGTCGTAGATTACAGACATGCCGGTCTTGCCCAATTCGATAATGTGGCGGCGGAAAGTCTTGAGGCCGACTTCATCCCAGCCATTTTCAGGGGTGAGGGCTACTTCAGCTTTCTTGGCACGATCCTGCCACAGAGAGGAGGTGACGGGTCCATAGGCATTGGAAGCGTCGCCGAGCACGTAGCCGATTTTCTCGCCTACGTAATAGCGGGGTATCCATCCGTAGCCTTCCACGCCGATGCGCTGTCCCATACCGTCGACGAGGATGGTATTGTGAGCGCGCGCCGAGCGTTCGCACAGGAGTGAGTGGGTGTCGGTGAAGGATGTATGGTGCCCCGAGCTGTAGAAGATGGGCTTGCCGGCATAATATGTGTTGAAAGAATTCTGATTGGCCAGCGCATGAGAGGTCGAGCCGTAGGGAGAGCTGCGGAATGTGAGGCGTGCGCTGCGTGATGCACGCTCATTGTTGGTGTTGAATACAGCCAAGCCTGATTCCGGGAATATGTAGCCCATAGGGAGTGATGCGAGTGCTTGGCCTTCGGGGAGCTGGCGGTCGCACTGGAGGCGGAACCATTCGAGGCCGCTGGATTTGCCCGTGGCGCCGCGCAGGATGGCTTTGGGATTTTTGCCGATGAAACCGCGGGTGTAGTCGGCTGCCACGAGGTCGCCTGTCATTTTGGCAATGGCGTCCATGTATCCGGCACGGGTAGCGTGGGGCTTGACCTTATCCACATGAGCACTTCCCTGGCCGCTTGCGTGCGAGCCGAGCGGCTGTGCGTAGTGGGTGTAGAGAGCGTTGGCGTGGTACCAGGGATCTGAGAAGAAGTCAAATCCTGAGATGCGTGAGTAGAAATAGGGCACTTCGATGAGAGTGCGGAAGTTTACGGCGAAGTATGAGTCGCCGTTGTGCCAGGCGCCGTCGGTGTTGAGGCCGGGGAAACGTGAGAGCCATACGTTGTAGGCATATTCGGCCCATTCCTCGGCTTCGGGCAGATGGTCGAGCATGGTGAACGCTCCCATCGTGAAAATACGCAGAGTCATCTGCCATACGTGATTGTCGGCGATGTGGTTTTCCAGACGGTTGTTGAAGCCCTTGTACATTGCTGCTCCGGAAGTGCGGATGGCATCTTCGAGGCGACCCTTCATGCCGGCGTCGAGGCGGTCGTTCAGCATATCATATACTGTGGTGAAAACCGAGAGGAATGTGGCGTAATTGAAGTCGCCGGCTATATTTTTGTCGCCTACCCATTCGAGCATGTATCCGGCGCGTTTGATGGCCTCGTCGGCGAAGCGGGCGTCCTGCGATAAAATGTATGCGCGCACGAGGATGTCGAGCGATTGCTCCTCGCGGTCGATCACGCGGCGGCTTTCGCGGGTGATCATCTGATCGCGCTTCATTTCGTTGTCGAATTTCGCGGCCATGTCGCTTTTGATATCGGCGGGCGATTTCATCGGCGTGGTGAGGAGCTTTTCGGCCTCGGCCAGATACATTTCGGCGTCGATAGATCCGGCGTTGCGTGTGCGGAAGGCATCGAGAGTCGAGCCGTCGACGTATACGCGTGGATGGGCAGCCGGAACTTTGGCGCGGATTTCCTTATACGCAGGTGGCAGGAATTTGCCGTCGGCGTTCTCGACAGTGAACGAAAATACCGGCGACCAGATCACCGAACCGTCGTCGGGCACCACATAGCCGTGTTGCCAATACCATGTGCCGGCTGCGAGATCGGAGTCGGGGTTGAACATCGGCCAGCGGGTCTCGACTTCCACCACGTCATTTTTCATATCTTTGTCGGTGGAGTAGCGGAGCTTGTAGCGAAGCAAGGTCTTGTCTTTGCGCGAAGCCTTGTGGGCATCCACGTAGGGGCAGTCGGCCGAAAGCGGCCATTGGAATGATACCTTGCGGGCAGCCTCCACCGAGCCGTTGGCCGGTGAAGGTGTCGCGCGCATTTCATGCATGAGGCATGTATCGGTGAGACGGATCACAGCGTCGTCCTGCGCGGAGGCGCTTACGGGGGCGAGGCTGATGATCGCACTTGCGAGTACTATTTTTGCTACTTGGTTGATCATGGGGTTAAGGTTCTTCAAGTCGATGATGCAAAGTTAGGCCAAGAAACTTGCAATGGTGTTCCAAACAGGCTATAAAGTTTTAATTTTTGATGAAAAAAACTTTATAAATGTCCAAAAACGAGGCTTTACTTCAGCGGTATCACGCTTACAGGGGCGTTTTTACCGTCGAGCGGGTTTTCGGTCATCCATTTGCGTAGCAGGTCGCGGTGTCGCTGTAATTCGTCGCGGTAACGAGCCTCTACGGCGAGGTTGCGCATCTCGCCGCGGTCGTTGCGCATGTCGTAGAGCTGCTCGCGGTTTTTGCCGGTATCGTAGAGCACATATTTGAAGTCGGGTGTGCGCACCATCCATCCCTGGGTGCTGCCTCCCTGATCGAAGAGAGCCTCGGTCACCACATAATCCTGATGCGGTGCGTCTGGGCGAGCCTGCTCCACAATCTTGCGGAAACTTTTACCTCTGCGGTCGCCGGGTACGTCGATGCCGGCCCAGTCGCAGATAGATGGCATGAGGTCGATACCGTTGTTGATGAGCTGAGGCAGCTCTGTGCCTGCATTGCGTCCGCCGGGCGCACATACCACGAAAGGTATGTTGGCACACTCTTCATAGAGTGCTGATTTCTGATTCCACTGATGAGCGCCCATGCCGTCGCCGTGGTCGGAGGTGAAGATGACGACGGTGTTTTCCCAGAGATTCTGTCGGTCGATCTCATCTATGATCATACCTATCTGGCCATCCACTTTCTCTATCATCTTATAATATGCTCCGCGGTAGCGGCGCCAGTCATCGGGTGTGAAGTTTTCAGTTGGGTAGAGGCGGTAGCTCATGCTCTTTTCGGAGAGCAGGACATCAGCATCGTAGGGAGCCACAGCAAAGTTGGCGGGGAGGTTGGGGCAGGAGTCGAGGGGCACCTCCTCGATTTCGCCGTCGGGCAGATTCTGGTATCGTGCGTATTGGCAGATGTTGTGAGGATTGTTGAACGATGCTACCAGGAAGAACGGCTTTTCGTGGTCGCGTTGCAGATATTCCACCACGCTCTCAGCCAGGCCTTCGTCGCCGAAGCCATGCAGACGCTCGAAGCCGAACGCATGCTTGGCGGGGAGAGGATTGGTGTGCACGTGCCATTTTCCGGCGTATACTGATTCGTAGCCGCCATCGGTCATGATCTGTCCGAGAGTGTTTTCGCGGAGAGTATCGTTGAGCGGAGTGCCGTTGATGCGCAGGCCCACGGCACCGGGGTTGTAGCCGGTGAACATCGCCGAGCGCGACGGTCCGCTGAGTGGGAATGAGCAATATGCGTTGTTGAAGCGCACACCGCGGGCAGCGAGACGGTCGATGTTGGGTGTATTGACCTCATCGTTGGCATAACCAACAGCCTGGGCGGCCTGCTGGTCGGTCATTATATAGATGATGTTGGGGCGCTGGTTGGCGGCGCTAACTGCTGTGGCAGCCGAGGCGGCCACGCCTAAGGCGGCTGTTAATAAGTTTTTATTCATCAGTATCCGGGGTTATTGGTGTTTTCGAGATAGGGATTCACTTGCATTTCGTCCTGAGGTATTGGCAGAAGCTCGTGCTTGCCTTTGACAAAGTTTTGTCCGGCCACGTAGCTTATTATACGGCTGTCGACATTTTCGCCGAAGAGCTTGAGGGCATCGCCGAGCACACCCCAGCGCAGGAGGTCAAACTTACGTATGCCCTCGAAGGCCAGTTCGAAGCCACGCTCCCAATAAATAGCGGTGCGGATGCGACCGGCTTCGTCGCCATCGGCGATGTAGGGCAGGTTGTACACTTTGGGAGCTTTGTATATCGATGCGTAGTTGCCAGAATTGACCTGAGTGGCGCCGGCACGCTCTCGCACGAGATTGATGAGTCGCCAGGCCTCGGTGGTATTGCCGATTTCGCCATAAGCCTCGGCAGCCATCAGTACGACGTCGGCATATCGGAGCAAGCAGAAATTCACGTCGGTCTTGTTCGGGTCGATGTATCCAAGAGGCATCCATTCGCGGCGCCACTTGCCGGGATACCAGTTACGTGGACTTTTCTGTTCTGTAAGCTTGTGGTTGTTGATAGTTTCATCCCAGGTAAAGCTGTGAGTGCAGATGCTCACGTCGCGGCGTTCATCTTTTTCCTCATAGAAGGCGCGCCATTCGGGCACGGCACGGAAAACGGCATTGGCACGGCCCATGTATTTGCTCGATTCGGTCGACGAAATCTGCGGAGCGGCTACGGCGGGGCCCATATATGTGCCCCAGTAGCCGTTGTTTTTACCTGCGAGGAATGCAACTTCGAAAATACTTTCGGTGGTATTGAGGATTTCCTGTGAGAATGATTTGAAAAGAGCCTCGAAACCCTCGGGGTAGAACGTGTGGTAGCCTTTGGCCTCGAAAGCGAGCCACTCGTCCACCACACCGCGGAAACATTCGTTGCGGGTCTTGCCATCGGGGCGGCTCAGCTTGCCATCGGCCTGCAGGCTGTATCCGGCGCGGGAGAGCAACGCGCGCATCAACATACCGCGTGCCGCGCCCTGGCTAGCGCGCTCGGGCGTGCCTACTTCGTCGGCCCAAGGCAGGTTTTCTTTGGCAAAATTGAGGTCTTCAATGATTTGATCGTAGATTTGCTCACGCGGTACGCGGGGGCCGTAAGCCTCCTCGTATCCGGAGGTGCGCTTTGTCTTGAAGGGTACATCACCCCAGTAGCGCACCAGATCGAGAGCCGACTGTGCGCGAAGGAAGCGTGCCTCGGCAATCAGACGCAGCAGCGTAGGGTCGCTCTGCCAGCCCGGCATGCTTTCAATACCGGAGATGGTGTAATTGGCGCGGTTGATGATATTGTATTTACCGTCCCAGACGCCGCTCACCCAGGTATTGTTGGTGCGCACTACGTAGTGGCCCACGTCGCGGCGCCCATTATCGGCGGTAGTGCCGTTCACGTAATAGATATCATCCGAGCAGGGCAGCGACATGCCGTCTTTTTCACCATAGATGGCGGGCAGGCCGTTGTATATGCCCAGGACAGCCATTTCGGCTTTCTGGGGAGTGGTGAAGAACTCGTCACGTTCGTAATACGAATCGGGGTCTTCAGTGATTATGTCGGTGCATCCGCCCGAGAGCAGCGCGGCTGCCATCATCGGGATGAGACTGAGATATTTATTGATTTCCATGTCAGAATGAGAGATTTAAGCCGAATACGTATGAGCGGTTGCGGGGATATGCACCGAAGTCAACGCCGGGAGTGAGATTATTGCCTTTGGTCGATACTTCGGGATCGAAGCCTGAGTAGCCGGTGACCACGAAGAGATTGGATGCCGTGAAATAGAAGCGGAGTTTTTCAATCGCGATTTTGCGCAGGATGTTACGGGGGATGGTATAGCCTACCGTGAGATTGCTGAGTCGCAGATATGAGGCGTCTTCCACAGCCCATGAGTGGATGTATGTGTCACCCTGCTCGGTATCGTAGATGGATGCGGTGGTCTTGCCGGCGTTCATTGCTGCGAGAGTCGCGGGGTCGGTCACGGTGTTGCCGGCGGCGTCGATGGTCATCCAGCGGTTGGAGCTGTCCATCACGGCAAGTACGTTGTAGTTGGTCTTGCCGGCCTGTGAATTGGTGAGCTTCGTGGCATTGAGCACCTTGCCTCCGACGCTGAACGTGAAGAATACGGATGCGTCGAAATTACGCCAGTTGAACGTGTTGGTGAAGCCGCCGAAGAAGGTCGGGTTGGCATTGCCGATGACAGTCTTGTCATTTTCGTCGATCACGCCGTTGCCGTCCGTATCCTCGAATTTCCAGTAACCGGGCTGCACGCCGGTATTGTATTGAGGTACCGGCTGGTCATCTTTGAGAGTGTAGGTCTTGGTGGCAGGGTCATAGTTGAAGTCTTCCACCTGATAAAGACCCACCGTGCGGTATCCGTAGAATTGACCCACGGGGCCGCCCACGGCGATGATATGAGTCTTGTCGTTGTAGCCGAATGCGGCTTCTTCGAGGAAGTAATCTTCGCCCGAGAGCTGTTCGATGCGGTTGCGGTACACCGAGAAGTTGAGGTTGGTGGTCCACTGGAAGTCGCGAGTCACGATATTGGTGGAGCTGATCGCCAGGTCAAGACCGCGGTTGGAGGTGCGGCCCACATTGCGGAGCATATTCTTGAAGCCCGATGAAGTAGGCACGCGGGAGTTCAGCAGCAGGTTCGACGAGCGGTTGTAGAAGAATTCCGGAGCGATGGTAAGGCGCTGGTTGAAGAAGCCCATATCGAGGCCTACGTTGAGAGTCGCGTTGGATTCCCATTTGAGGTTTTCGTCGGGGATGGCATAGGGTGCGTAGCCGGGGAGCCAGTTGTCGCCCGAGGGATATCCGGCTGAGGTGAGAATATCGAGCGAACGGTAGCTGCCCACGCGGTTGTTGCCGGCCAGACCGTAACCAGCGCGAAGTTTCAGGTCGCTGAACACGCCCAGGCGCTCTATGATTTCCTCCTGACCGATGCGCCAGGCAGCCGATACAGAGGGGAAGTAGCCCCATTTGTTGCGTTTGCTGAATTTCGACGAGCCGTCGGCACGCATTGTAGCTGTAAAGAGGTATTTGTCGCCGATGCTGTAATTCACGCGGCCGAAGAATGAGAGTATCTTATTGTCATAGTTGACATTTGATGTCACCGACTCCGGTGTGCCCAGAGAAGCGTCGGCGGAGCCGATATCGTTGTTGGGGTAATTCTTCACGAGGGCACGCATCCAGCGGGCGCGGTTGTCCACCCATTCCTGACCGAGCATCACTATCAGTTTGTGATATTTGTGGCGGTTGTTGTAGGTGAGCACGTTGGAGGTCTGGAATTGGGAGCTTTCGCTGTATTGCGTGATGCTCTGGATGCTCGAGCGCTTGCCTATCACGGATTTTTCGCCATAGAACTCGTCGCGGCGGTCCATCTGGTAGCGGTAGCCGGTGCTGTTGCGGAACGTGAAATACTTGTTGAACGTGATGGTCACGCCGCCATTGATGAGGATATTGCGGGTCACGCGTTCGCGTTCTTCCTCGTTAGCCGAGATGATAGGGCTCTGCATGGGGTTCTGATCGTCATCTTCGAGCATATCGTTGCCGGTGAGCAGGCTGTTGTCATCGCCGTAGATGCCGGCGGTGGGGCGATATTGCAGTATGTGCTCCATCTTGTTGAAGCGGGTGCTCTGGTCAGATGTGCCCATACCCCATGTACGCTGTTCGGTATAGGTGGCCTTGACGTTGAGGGAGAGCCATTTGCGGTTGTTCTGCTGTACGCCCAATGATACCGTATGCTTGTCGGTACCGCTCAATATCATAGCGCCCTGGTCTTTGCTGTAATTGTAGTTGAAATTGTATTTCAGGTCTTTGCCGCCGCCGGTGATACCTACGTGATAGTTTTGGGTGGAGGCGGTGCGCCCGAGGGCTTCCTTCTGCCAGTCGATGCCGGGACGGTTGGCGTAGTTGGTGGCGATCTCGGCGAATGAGCCGTAGCGGTTCTGGAATCCGAGCACGCCGCTCTGGCCGTTGAATGCCAGCGAGCGCTCGTAGTCGAGCAGGAGGAATTCCTGCACGTCGAGTACATCGAGCTTGCGCGATACCTTGCGGAAGCCTGCGTAAGCATCGAAAGTCACCTGAAGAGTCGCATCAGAGTCGGCGCCCTTCTTGGTGGTGACCACTACGACGCCGTTGGCGCCGCGGGCACCGTAGATGGCTGTGGCCGAGGCATCCTTCAGTACGTCGATGGTCTCGATTTCCGAGGGAGATATACCTGCCAGACCGTCTTCGGAGGGGAAGCCGTCGATGATGTAGAGCGGTTCGTTGCTCTGAGTGATAGAGATACCGCCACGCACGCGCACTGATATCGAGGCGCCGGGTTCGCCGTCGTCCTGCGTGATCTGCACGCCTGCGGCTTTACCCGCGAGTGCCTGCAGAGGGTCGGAGGTGGGTGTTGTCTCAAGGTCTTTGGCCTTGACGGAGACCACTGAGCCGGTAAGGTCGCTGCGGCGTGTGGTGCCGTAGCCCACCACTACCACTTCATTCAGCACCTGATTGTTGGGTTGAAGAGTCACATCGATTGTCGATTTGCCATCGACTTTCACCTCCACAGGCATCATGCCCACAGATGAGAAGACGAGCACGGATTTCTGTGCCGAGGGCACCTCGATGGTATATTTACCGTCAATATCGGTGATGACGCCTGATTGCGTCGCCCCCTTGATGGTCACGCTGCCGCCGATTACTTCAAGGCCTTCGTTGTCTTTCACGACACCCGAGACCTTGAAGCAGGCCGCCTGTGGCGGGGCAAGCATACATATAATAAAAAGAATTATCGAGACTATTGTCTTCATGGTATGGTTTATTTGTGTAAATTTTATTTCTACTATATTTCCAGCTCGGGTATCTCGTCGACGAGCACCGATTCCTTGCCGCCGTCGATGATACGTGTTTCCTCGCCGTGATATTCGATGCGTGCGCCGGAGGGGTGCGATGCGGTGAAAGCCGGGGCTGCCTCAGGGTCGAGGGTCACGCTCACGGTCCACTCCCCGAAGCGCACTGCGCCGTCGGAGTCCACAGGGATACGTGCGGCCGTACCTTTGTCATGGGTGTCGATCAGTGTGGCGAAGCGGTATCCGCGGCTCTTCTCGCTGCGGGCTTTGAAGTGCCAGTGGTTGGGGAGCGGCTTGAAAGTGCCGTCGGCTTCGCGCACGAGCCAGTTGACAGCCGGTTTGAAGAATTGCGAGGTGGTGTCAGTGGAGAGCTTTCCCGAGCCTATGAGCCACGCATCGGATGCGCCGGTGCTGTTTGTCGCGGTCACATGGAGGCGGCTGCCGTCCCGGCCAAGTTGCATGGGTCGCTCCACGGTATGAAGCAGATAGCTCCATTCCACGGGGCGGTCAGCTTCCAGCTCGTCATAGATGAGCAGCAGCCCGCTCGTGCCGAGATTCACCATATGGCGGCGATATTTCACGAGATGATTCTCATCCCAGCCGTTTTCGGGTGTGTAATCCACGTCGGAGAGACGTCCGCGGTCGATCCACAGCGGAGATATCACTTTTCCGTAAGCATTTGAGGCATCGCCCAGCACATAGCCTATTTCCTCGCCTGTGTACGAGCGTGGAATCCAACCGTATCCCTCCGTACCGATGCACTGGCCCATACCGTCCACCAATATGGTATTGTGGGCACGGGTGGCGCGGTGGCTCGTCATAGAGTGCAGGTCGGTGAATTCGATGTGGTGGCCGCTGCTGTAGAAGAGCGGGTCGCCGCCATAGAATGTATTGAATGCGTTCTGATTGGCCAGAGCGTGGGATGTCGAGCCGTAGGGACTGCTGCGGAATGTCCACATCGCATTGTGGCGCGTATCGCCCAGAGAGGTGTTGAAAGAAGCCAGGCCCGACTGCGGGAACACATGTCCGGCAGGCAGGTCAGCAAGGCCGGCGCCTTGGGGCAGTTCTGCGGCAAGTTGCAGGCGAGTCCATGTCAGGTCGCCGGCTTTGGCGCCGAGGGTGCGCTTCAGTATCTCAGGTTCCTGAGCCTGGGTGATGCGCACGTAATCGGCCGCATAAGTATCGTCCAAGATGCGGGCGAGAGCGTCGAGTTGACCCACACGCACCGGCAGCGGACGTTTCACTTTGAGGTGGGATGAGCCGTTGCCGCCCGATTTTGAGAAGGGAGGCTGCTGATAGATGGCGTAGAGCACATTGCGGTTGTACCACGGGTCGCTGAAATAATTGAAACCCGAGATGCGTCCCATGATATAGGGCAGTTCCACGAGTGTGCGGGTATTTACGGTATAATACGAGTCGCCGTTGTGCCATGCACCGTCGGAGTTGAGGCCGGGGAAGCGGGCTATCCACACATTATATAGATAGTCGGCGTAGAGAGTGCTTTCGGGCAGTTCGCCGTAGGTGGCAAGGGCCGCATAGGTGGCGATGCGCAGAGTCATCTGCCAGATATGGTTTTCGGCGATATGATTCTCAAGGTAATTGTTGTAATGTGCGTACATATGTCCCAGCTTGTCGCTGATTGTATTGAGCAGCGTCTTTTTCTGGGCGTCGGTGAGCATGGCGTGGAAAGTATCATAGGCGAGCGTGCTTACTGAGAGCAGCGTGGCGTCGTTGAAGTCGCCTTTCACGTGCGGATTGTTGTTCCATTGTGTCATGGTCAGCACGCGGGCGAGTGCCTCGTCGGCGTATTTACGTTCGCCGGTGAGCACGTATGCGCGGGTGAGCAGCTCGATGTTGCGCTCTTCGCCGTCGATCACCTTGCGGCTTTCGCGGGTGAGGAATGAATTGACCTGCATCTGGTTTGACAGATTGGCAAGATGCTCGGTGGGGATGTTGTCGAGCGTCTTCATCGGCACGGTGAGCACCTTGTCAGCCCCTTCGATGTACCATTGACGCTCGGCTTTGCCCTGCGAATTGGCGATGAGTGCGTCGCGGTGGGCTTCATCGGTGAGGATGCGCGGGTGGCTTGCGGGCAGTTTCGAGATAAATTCGCCGAACGAGGGCGGCGCGTAGCGATTGTCTGATTTCTCCACGGTGAATGAATATACCTCGCTCCATTCGTCGCGGCCTGTCGCATCGGTATATGCATATTGCCAATACCAGGTGCCCGGCTCGGTGATTTCGTGAGCGTTGTAGAATGGCCAGAGAGTCACGCGCGTGGTGGACGGCGCGGCAAGATCCGGATTGGTGCCGAACCGTACCTTATATCTCAGCTTGGTCTTGTCGGGCGCGGGATGCTCTTTCTCGAAGCCGTCCATCGGGGCGCCTATCTGGCGGAATTCTTCAGGGAGCGGCCATTGCAGCGACACAAAGCGGTCACCCGTGCTGCTGCCCGAGGCGGGTTGTACTGTCTCGCGGGATTCGTGCATCATGCTCACGGCATCAATATGCAGATTGGCCTGCGCCGATACGATGTTCGGGCAAGTACTCACACATACACTGGCAAGTGTAATTAGTTTAAGGCTATTCATTCAGTAGTTAATTGCAAAGTTATCTCTAAAATTGTGTTTGCAAAGTTAAGTACCAATCTCTGACTTCCGGTCTTCACATGTTTTATTATCATTGAATTAGCGAAGAAATTCTTATAATATTGTGTAATAAAACGGTAAAATTGTCCAAAAATCGGCTTTCTCACCCCGTCATTCCCCATTTTTAAGGAATATTAATTATCTTTGCAGCATACACATCCCATCTGAATGACCATGAGACTTAAATCCTCTATCATATTTGTACTCTTTGCAGTGGTGCTGTCCTGCTTCTCCGCGGCGATGAATGCGGCTGAGCCATGGGTGTCATTCCGGCACATAGGCATCGATGAAGGACTTTCGCACACCACGGTCCCCTCCATCACCCAGGACTCTCTCGGATATATCTGGATCGCCACACATGATGGTCTCGACCGATACGACGGCCATACTTTCAAGGTGTATCGTTCGGCCGGAGGACGCGCCGGCACACTCCCCGACAATGTCATCAAGCGGGTGGTCACCGACCGCGCCGGCAATCTGTGGATTCTCTCCCACAGCAGTCTCACACGTTACGATCGTCTCCTCGATACATTTGAGCCGAATTCTCTGCCTGCCGGCGACAATTCTGAATTCAATGCCGTTGAGCCAATCGACTCCACCCGCCTGCTTGTAGGCTCTGGCCGTGGAGTATACATTTTCGATATTCCCTCGCGTAACTTCACCACATTGGTCAAGGACTGCAGTGTGAATGCTCTCGCCGTGATAGGCGACACATATTATATAGGTACGCCAGCGGGCGCGTATGCTATTAAGCCGGGCGATCAGCATCCGGTAGCCCTGGCCGGATTCGCAGCCCCGGTCAATGCCTTTCTCACCGATGATGATACCCTTTGGATAGCTACCGAGGGTGCCGGTGTATGGCGCCACTCCACGGCTACAGGACGCACAGAGCGTTTCGATGGGGCGGATGGCATCCGTATCTGTTCGCCCTTTGTGCGTTCGCTCGAGATTGACCATGGCTATCGTCTCTGGGTAGGTACCGTCGACGGCCTGTCGGTGTACAATCCCGCTACGGGCGATCTGCGCACGTTCACGGCCACAGCCTCTCCGCGTGCGGCCGGAGCCGCGCCCCTCTCACATGCTTCCGTGCGCAGTATCTTCGCCGACCGCAGTGGCGGCATGTGGATCGGTACGTGGTACGGCGGTATCAACTATTACCATCCGTTGCGCAACCGTTTCCGCAACATAGGCATGCCTCCGCTCAACGACAACGTCGTTTCATGTATCGTCCCCTCAGACGATTACATTTATATAGGCACCAATGCAGGCGGCCTCAACATATACAATACAGCCGACGAGACATTCTCTTACATCACACGTTCCGATGGCCTCCGTTCCGCCGATGTCAAGGCCGTATACGTCGACCGTGAGGCCCGGCGACTGTACGTGGGAGCGCATCTCGGCGGCCTGTCAGTGTTCGATCTCCAGTCGCGCCGACTGCTTCGTGAGCTTCCCGGGCCGGCCAAGCTCTATGCGATTCTGCCTGCTCAGGACGGGCACCTATGGCTCGGCACGCTCGACGGACTATATCTCTACTCCCCCGCATCCAATACAGCCGAGCCCGTGGCAGCTCCGCTCGAGAATATCACCGAGATATACCGCGACTCGCACGGACGCCTCTGGCTCTCAGGCGAATCCGGATTTGCAATCTGTGCCGAGGATGGTGCGACGGTGCGGCCGCTCGACCTCCCCAAAGATATTTCGGCACTCGCGCGTATATATGTCAACAACATTTACGAATATCCTCTCACCGGCGATTTCTACATCTCCACCCGTCAGGGGCTGTACGTGGCCGACGCTTCTCTCAAGCATGTGCGCCACTTCACTGTGGCTGAGGGTCTCCCCAACAATGTCGTACTCGGCGCCATAGCCGACGACAGCGGCCGCCTCTGGATCAGCACAAGCCTCGGACTGTCGCAATACAATCCAGCCGACAGCACTTTCCATAATTACGGAGCGTCCGATTTCCTCGGCGTCCGCCAGTTTAATGCCAAGGCTATTGCATCCGTAGGCGATGGCTCGCGCCTATATTTCGGCGGGGTGGGGGGCATTGTCACCTTCCGTCCCGGCGACATCATGTCCGACACCATATCGGCGGCGCCGCTCATCAATGGCATCCGCCTGTTCGGAGTGCCGGTAGCGCCCGGCGACGATACCCACATCCTGCGCAATACCCTCGAAACCGGCACAAAGGTCGTACTTCAGCCCGGCCAGTCGATGATAACCTTTGATTTTACTGCATTCAACTATCATACCGACGGCAGCGAACACTTCCGTTACCGCCTCGAAGGCGTCGACAATACTTGGATAGAGGTAGGCGCCGAGCACTCCGCCACCTACCGCGACCTCAGCCCCGGCACATACCGCTTCGATGTGCAGTCGGCCAACAGCGACGGCGTATGGAGTCCGGTTAGTTCCATCGAGGTACGCGTCATGCCCTATTGGTATCAGCAATGGTGGGCGCAGCTCATCGGTATCCTCATCATAGCATTCGCTGTGTGGATGTTGCTCCGGCGTTTCACCCTCCGTCGCCTCCGCGAGCAGAAACGCGACTTTGAAAAGCGCGACTACGAACGCCGCCAGGAACTCAACGACATGAAAGTCAACTTCTTCGTCAATATGTCGCATGAGCTCCGCACGCCGCTCACACTCATCCTGCTCCCGGTCACGGAGCTTATCGAGCAGAAACGCTCCGAGCCCAAGGTGCTCGACAAGCTCCAGACCATACGCAACAATACGATGCGTATCCTCAATATCATCAATCAGATACTTGACTATCAGCGTGCTGAGAACGGCATGTTCCGCCTGCGCGTGCGCCCGGTGGACGTCAACGAAATGCTCGCCTGCGAGCTGGCCAATTACCGCTCCAAGGCGCAGCACAGCAACATCGACTGCCGCATCGATTCGACCGTAGGCGACGGGAAGCTCCCGCTTGACCCCACATACATGTCGATAATCCTCGGCAATCTCCTCTCCAATGCCTTCAAGCATACCCCCGACGGTCGCTCCGTGAAGCTCTCATCGTCGCTTTCCGACGATGGCAAATCGCTCATTATCAAGGTAAGCGATACCGGTTACGGTATCGATCCGGCCAAGCTGCCGCATATCTTCGACCGCTTCTACAAGGTCGACGAAAACAGCTACGGCAGCGGTATCGGCCTGTCGCTTGTACAGCGCCTCGTCACACTACATCACGGCACTATCTCCGTGGAGAGCGCCCCGGATCAGGGCACGGCATTCACCATCACCCTCCCGGTATCCATCGACGCCTACGCCCCGGGAGAGCGTGCGGCTGATGGCGATGCCGTTCCGGCAGCCACCGCCGTGCAGTACATCCCCGAGTCGGATACCGCCACTGCTGACGAGACAGCCCCCGAGTCGGCCGAAGGCGGCGACCGGCGTACAATCATGCTCGTCGACGACAACGACACCATACTCAAATACATGCGCGAGGCTCTTGCGGCCGATTACCGCATCATCATGGCCCGCGACGGCGAGGAAGCCCTCAAGATGCTCGATGATGAAGCTCCCGACATGATCATCACCGACGTAATGATGCCGCGCACCGATGGTCTCCAGCTGTGCCGCGCCATCAAGCGCAATATCCGCACCTCACACATCCCCGTGATGATGCTCTCGGCCAAATCCGATGTGCGCGATCAGCTCGACGCCATGAAAGTTGGTGCCGACGACTATCTGCCCAAGCCATTCTCTATGTCGCTGCTGCGCGCCAAGATAGCCAACCGCTTCCGCACCCGTGCCAGCGCTATCCGCTACTATACGGATACGCCCGACCTTGAGCCGGCCAAGATGTCGATGAATCCGCTCGACGAAGAATTTCTCGCCGGAGCGCTCAAGACCGTCGAGGCGCATCTCGACGATTCCGAGTTTACAACCGACGCTTTTGCCCGCGAGATGCTCATGAGCCGCAGCAACCTGCACCTCAAGCTCAAAGCTCTCACCGGCGAATCGGCCAACGAATTTATCCGTCGTATCCGCATGAACCGTGCTCTGGAGCTGCTCAAATCCGGCCGCTACACCGTGGCCGAAGTGAGCGCCATGGTAGGCTATGGCACTCCATCCTACTTCTCTACGAGCTTCAAGAAATTCTTCGGTAACCAGCCATCCGACTACACCAAAGTGTAATTTTTAATTTTCAATTTTCAGTTTTCAATTTTCAATTGGCTGATGCCGCGTGGCTGCTTCAAAGACCCTAAACCCATAAAACCCCAATAAGCTGGCGCCCCGGCTCGTGCGCGTCAGCTTATAGTTTTATGGATTTCTGGTCATCTGTCCGGTCTCCAGGCCTATTCAAAGACCATAAACCCATAAAACAAAAAAAATATGGCGTGCAGGCTCATGTGCGTCAGCTTATTGTTTTATGTATTTCTTGTCGTCCGTTCGTTCTCGCTGCCACTTAAAGACCATAAACCCATAAAACAAAAAAATATGGCGTCCCGGCTCGTGCGCGTCAGCTTATAGTTTTTATGTTTTCTGGTCTTCCATCCGCTCTCCTCTACGGCCAGCCGCATCGCCCGAAGTAGTCCGATGAACACCGAAAACATCGTATTTTCCGCGTCTTTGCACACATTTTAATCACTTTTGCACAATTTCTAAACACGTATACACACCCCTGCGGCAGCTCCGGAGGCCCCATGATGTAACTTTGCGACATCGAAAATCTCTAAATCAATATACCGCAAAACATCATGCACGTATCAAAATCTATACTCGCCATGTCAGGAGCCGCTCTCCTCGTCGCAATCACTTACGGTTGCGCGGGTACAGAGAAAGCGCAGTCCGATGATTGGTATGCCAATGCTCTGACCACTGCTGTAGCGCAGCTCCGTCAGACGGCCGACGACGTCGACTCCACTGGTCTCTTCCCCCGCTCGCTCATGACCGACTATTCGCTCGAGCAGCTCGAAGACCAGCTCCAGACCGCACACTCCAATTTCAAAGTAGAACTCCTCGAGCATCCCTCGCTCGCCGAATACCGCACCCTGCGTCTTTGCGACGCCGCCGACTGGACGGCCGGATTCTTCCCCGGATCGCTCTGGCTCGCTTACGAGATGACCGGCGACACCACTCTGCGCGAGCGCGCCGTGCGTTATACCAATAAGATGCTCCCCGCATCGTACATGACCGACACGCATGACCTCGGCTTCATGATCAACTGCAGCTACGGCAATGCGCTGCGTCTCGCTCCCGCCGACTCCATCCGCGAGGTGATGGTGCGCACAGCCGACAATCTTATCGCGCGTTTCAATCCCGAAATCGGATGCATACGCTCATGGGACTTCGGCGAATGGAACTATCCCGTCATCATCGACAATATGATGAACCTCCAGCTCCTCTTCAATGCCACAAAGCTCACCGGCGATTCGAAATACAAAGACGTGGCCATCAAGCACGCCCGCACCACTCTCGCCCATCACTTCCGTCCCGACCACACCTGCTACCACGTGGTGAGCTACAAGGCTGACGGCACAGTGGAGAGCGCAGGTACATTCCAGGGCAAAAACGACGACTCCGCCTGGGCACGCGGTCAGGGCTGGGCTCTCTACGGCTTCACCGAGACTTTCCGCGAGACCGGTGTCGACGAATTCCGTGACAAGGCCGTAGCGGTAGCCGAGATGATCATGGCACGCAATACCCCCGCCGACAAAATACCCTATTGGGATCTCGATGCCCGTGCCGGCGCCGACACCCCCCGCGACGCTTCAGCAGCAGCCGTGATCGCTTCAGGCATGATCGAGCTTGGCTACATCCTCAAGGAACAGCGCTACACCGACTATGCCGAGCAGATCCTACGCAGCCTCGCCTCAGCCGACTATCTCGCCGAGCAGGGCACCAACTGCGGCTTCGTGCTCAAGCACTCTGTAGGCTCACTCCCCCACGGCTCCGAGATCGATACCCCGCTCAACTATGCCGACTACTATTTCCTCGAAGCTCTCAACCGTCTCGCGCGTGTGAAGAAGGGCCTCGCTCCCGTCGAAGAATTCATTTCGTAAAAATGATCGTATAGCACAAAAAAAATTAACCGTAATAAAACTATGAAAAAATTTTTACTTTCACTCGCTTGCGTAGCAGCGGTCTTCCCGGCTTTCGCTCAAGACGCGACTGAAGAAACTGCCACCCCCGCAGAAGTAATCACTGAAAACGCTGATGGCACCATCACCATCTCCGACGATTTCGTAGCAGCCGGAAAAAATGACAAAATCAGCAATGGCAAGCATAACGATAATAAACATCTAACCGGAGAGTGTACCTTGTCAGCTCAGTGGAGCGTACAAGATGGTGCTGCTGTCCAGTACGTCGGCTATGACGCTGCCTACAATTCTACTAACAATGTTTATCAGATCCTCGCATACAATGGAGCATATCTTCAATTTACACTTCCCGGCTATAACTGCAGCAAGTTTGCAATCAAATCAAGCGGAAGCACAAAAAACGCTGTATTTGACGTCTATGCCGGCGATACAAAAATAGGTTCTATCACGGTAGCCTCTGCCAACGATGACATCGTATTCGAAATTGACGGCGCCTATCAGACTGCAGGCACAGTTTACAAGATTGTAAATGCTAATACCAATAAATTCGAGGATGCCACAGCAACTAATTACCGAATCCACGCTATCGGTATGGAATTCACCTGCACTCCCAAAGTTGAACCTAAGTGGAACATGCCTACCTGCAACGTCGAATCCGGCGACTTCCTCGTGGAAGGTCAGGTGATACGTTTCGAATGGGAAGAGGATGGTACTCTTAGCGGAAAAATGACGTATAAGGACAAAGATGGTGAATCTCAATCTGTCAATATCGAAAATGGTCAGCTCACTATTCCCGGAAATCTCAGCATCAATGCTAATCTTACTATTACTGCTTCAGTAAGCGGTAAAGGCAAAGATAAATCTGAAGTAGCTCGTTGGGATCTCAAATTCAATGATAAGACAAAACTCCTCCTGGTGGCAAACAAGCAGAATTTCACCAATATCGAAGTTGAAAATAATACCGCAAGATTCCATTACGATCTGCACGTACTCAATTATGATATACTCGCTGGAGCAGTGACACTGCAGGTGGCATTGACAGCTGAAAATGGTGAAGAAACTCTGCACACTCAGGTGATCCGTTACAGCGATCTGGCCGCTCCAGTTGCCGAGACAGAAGGTGAAGACACCGGCGATACTGAAGAAGCTCCCGCAGAGGTGACACCCATAGCGCCCTATCATCTCACAGGTGTGTTTGAAGTGCCCGATATCGAAGCCGGCAACTACACAGCCAAGATGAGCGTGAAAGTAGGCAGCAGCGCCAACGGTACATTTACCGAGATGCCTGAGCCTGAAAGCGGCAATGCCTTCGTGATCGAATCAACACAGCAGGATCTCACCGGTATCGATGGTATCGAAGCCGATGACGACGCCGACGCAGTATACTACAACCTCAACGGTATCCGCATCCAGCCCGCCGATGGCATGGGCCTCGTGATACGCGTGAGCAACGGAAAAGCAACTAAGATTATTATTTGATAGCTTCTAAACACTCAGTTCCAAGCAATTTTAAGGTAAAAAAGATTTTCCATCATTAGACCTGAGGCCGCCTGCGTCGACGCGGCGGCCTCTCTTTTTCTAACTCTGAAACAATATGCATAACTCCGATCTCACTCCCGCCCGCGCAATCGCTGAGGCCAAACGCTGCCTCAACTGCAAAGTGCCCCAGTGTCGTAAGGCTTGTCCGGTCGAAAATGATATCCCCGACTGGATTCACGAGCTCGCGATGGGCAATTTCGGCAACGCGCTCTCCATCATCAATGCCAAAAGCAATCTTCCCGCCGTGTGCGGACGCGTCTGCGCCCATGAGCGCCAGTGCGAGGGCAGCTGTGTGATGGGCCGCAAAGACCGCCCCGTGAGCATCGGCCGTCTCGAGGAATTTGTGGCTGATTTCGATGCCGCTATGAATCTCACCCATGAAAATATCATGGAAAAGACACGCGGACGCGCTGCTGTGATAGGCAGCGGACCCGCAGGACTCACCATAGCCGGAGAACTCGCCCGCAAAGGTGTGGCCGTGGAGATTTTCGAGATGGAACGCGAAGCCGGAGGCGTGCTCATGTACGGCATCCCCGAATATCGCCTCCCTAAAGAAGTCGTACGCAACGAAATTTCCAAAATCGAACGCCTCGGCGTCACCATCCACAATGGTGTCACCATCGGACGCGATTTCACCATCGACGACCTTTTCGCCCAGGGATTCGACGCCATATTCATCGGCACCGGCACGGGCAAACCCAAGATGCTCGACGTGCCCGGCAATCAGCTCGAAGGCGTGCGCCAGGCCATCTGGTTTCTCCGCCGCGTGAGCCTCTTCAACGCCGGATACATCAGCCGCGAGGAAGTCACCGTGATGCCCGGCCACCGTGTATTCGTGATAGGCTGCGGCAACACCGCCATCGACGCCGCCCGTACTTGCATACGCTGCGGAGCCGCCGAGGTCACCATCCTCTACCACCGCGACATCTCCCGCATGGCAGCCCTACGCTCAGAGTACGACGCTGCCGTGGAGGAAGGCGTGAAATTCCGCTGGGATACATCCCTCACCGAAATCATCGGCACCGACGGCAAAGTCACCGCCATCAACACCCTGACTGCCGGTGAGCCCCACAACGAACCTGCCGACCGTGTGCTCATGGCCGTCGGCAGCGCCCCTGCCGCACGCATCGTCAGCACCACTACCGGTATCGACGTCGACGACAAAGGCTACGTGATCAACCGCGACGAACCATTCGGCATGACCACACGCAAGGGCGTTTTCGCAGGCGGCGACGTCACAAACCGCCCTGCCACAGTCGTACATGCGATGCAGAATGCCCGTCAGGTGGCACAAGGTATGCTCGCATATATCGACGCTGTAAAACTTTTTGAAAAAATCGACTCTCAAAACTCCTGATCATGATACTCAATTCTTTTTCTCTCGAGGGCAAGGTAGCCCTCGTCACCGGAGCCGCCTACGGCATCGGTCTCGCCATCGCCCGCGCTTTCGCTGAAGCCGGCGCTAAAATCGTATTCAACTGCTCGCGTCAGGAAACCGTCGACCGTGGCCTCGCAGCCTATAAGGAACTCGGTATCGACGCCAAGGGCTACCTCTGCGACGTGACCGATGAAGAAGCCGTCCGCGCTATGGTGGCTGATATCGAGAAGACGGTAGGTACCATCGACATCCTCGTCAATAACGCCGGTATCATCAAGCGTATCCCCATGGAAAACATGGACGTCGAAGATTTCCGCCGCGTGGTCGACGTCGATCTCATCGTTCCATTTATCTGCGCCAAGGCTGTGATCCCCGGCATGATCCGCAAGGGCCACGGCAAGATCATCAACATCTGCTCGATGATGAGCGAGCTCGGCCGCGAGACCGTGAGCGCCTACGCAGCCGCCAAGGGTGGCCTCAAGATGCTCACCCGCAACATCTGCTCCGAATACGGTGCCAACAATATCCAGTGCAACGGCATCGGCCCGGGCTACATCGCCACCGAACAGACAGCTCCCCTGCGCGAGATCCAGCCCGACGGCTCGCGTCACCCCTTCGACCAGTTTATCATCGCCAAGACTCCAGCCGAACGTTGGGGTACGCCCGAAGACCTCATGGGCCCCGCTGTATTCCTCGCTTCCGACGCTTCAAATTTCGTAAACGGTCACGTGCTCTACGTGGATGGCGGCATCCTCGCCTATATCGGTAAACAGCCCAAATGAAACAGTCAATCCTACTGCCGGCAGCCATAGCGCTTACCATCGCGGCCACTTCCTGTGAGAAAAGCCGTGACCTGACGCTCACGGTCGAAAATCCTTCGGCTTTCGACCGCCATGAGCTTGCGAGCGTAAGCTTGGCCGACATCACCTCACGCACAGGCGACACCTTCAGCATCACCGATGCCGAGGGTGCCGGCGTGCCTTACCAGATCACACACGACAGCCTCGTGGTTTTCGCAGTGGAGCTCGCCGCCGGCGACTCTGCCGTGTTCACCATCGCGCCCGGCGCCTCGACGGCCGTGGCCGATACAATCGCCTGCGGCGGTTTCTACCCCGAGCGCTACGATGACTTCGCCTGGGAAAACGACCGCGCCGCTTACCGCGCCTACGGCCCCGAGCTTCAGGCCCGCGGCGAGCACGCATACGGCTACGACGTATGGACAAAGTCAGTGGCGCATCCCGTGGTGGCGCGCCGCTATCGCAAACACCTCACCAGCCCGGTATCTTATCATGAGGATCACGGCGACGGCATGGACGTCTACTCCGTAGGCCCGACACTGGGCGGAGGTACAGCCGCGCTGGTCGACTCCACCGGTGCGCTCGTATATCCCCGCAGCTTCGCATCATATGAAATACTCGACAACGGCCCCCTGCGTTTCGCCGTGCGCCTCACCTACAATCCCGTGCAATTTGCAGGCGACTCCGTCGTGGAAGAGCGCATCATCACCCTCGACGCCTTTGCCGATCTCAACCGCACCGAAGTGCGCTACCGCGGCCTGAGCCATCCCGCTCCCATAGCCGCGGGTATCGTGGTACACCGCGCCACAGCCGACATCTACAGTCTCAATCAATATACTAAATCTGCCACTTATGCCGACCCCACCGACAATCCCGATGCGGGTCACGGCACAATCTGGCTCGGAATGGTGGCCCCGCAGGCCGATTCGCTCGCTCTGCGGCCGCTGCCCTCCCCGGCCGGCGAGGCAGTGGCACACATCCTGGCCGAGGGCACCGTGGCTCCCGGCGAGAGCTTCAGCTACGCATGGGGCTCGGGATGGTCAAAGGGTTTCGTACCCGACTCTATCACCTGGAGCCGCCTCGTGGACCAGGCCGCCGCTGCTATTGACCAACCTCTCAAAATCTCTCTCAAATAATGGAACAAGTATTCGCTTACATCATCGGGCTCGGCGCTGCCGTCATGATGCCCGTCATCTTCACCGTCCTGGGCGTGTGCATCGGTATCAAATTCGGCGACGCGCTCAAGGCCGGACTCAAGGTGGGTGTCGGCTTCGTGGGTCTCTCCATCGTGACCGCGCTGCTCACCTCCGCACTCGGACCCGCACTCAATGCTGTGGTCGATCTCTACGATCTGCAGCTTAAAGTATTCGACATGGGCTGGCCCGCAGCCGCATCGGTGGCCTACAACACAGCAGTGGGCGCTTTCATCATCCCGGTATGCCTGGGCGTCAATCTGCTCATGCTCCTCACCCGCACCACCCGCACTGTCAATATCGACCTCTGGAACTATTGGCACTTCGCATTCATCGGTGCTGTGATATATTTCGCCTCCGACTCCATCGCATGGGGATTCTTCGGCGCGGTGATCTGCTACATCGTCACCCTCGTGATAGCCGATATGACCGCCAAGCGCTTCCAGAGCTTCTACAAGGATATGGACGGCATCTCCATCCCGCAGCCTTTCTGCGCAGGCTTCGTGCCTTTCGCATGGGCTATCAACAAAGGCCTCGACAAAATCCCCGGTATCTCACGCCTCGAGATCGACGCCGAAGGCATGAAGAAGAAATTCGGCGTGCTCGGCGAGCCTCTCTTGCTCGGCGTCATAGTGGGTATGCTCATCGGCGCCCTCACATGCACCACATGGAGCGAGATCGTCGACAAGATCCCCTACATCCTCGGTCTCGGTATC
>CANSGE010000001.1 GCA_947646295.1 uncultured Bacteroidales bacterium | reverse complement strand
ACGTGTATCTCAAAAGTCGTTGGAACTGCGACCTCGGATTATACAAATCCTTTGCAAACGATACATGGAGTGTAAAACTTCAATTCAACGATGTGTTCAACACTTATCGCCAGCAAATTACTCAATACGATGCTATGAGCGCTGTAAGCGTAAACAAAATATACGATACACGCGACTTTTCTCTGACTTTTCGCTACAATTTCAATGCCGCCCGTTCGCGTTTCAGGGGGCGCGGTGCTGCCAACTCCGAAAAAGATAGATTCTAAAAAAATAAATCTTATGTAATTTATTCAATATTTCTTGCATATAATAAATTTAAATATTATCTTTGCAGCGTCAAATTCTAAATTCAATAAACAATGAAACGAACTACTGTAAAATTCCCCAAAATCGTAGCGGATGCCCTGGCAAAAGCTGATTTTGCACTCGCCGGCGAAGTGTACAAAGCCATCATGGACCACGAATTATTCGGTAAAGAGCCGGAGGGCATCAGCCCTGCGGCCGACGCCCTCTACACCCTTTGTATGCATTTTATTTCGAAACCGGCTAAAAAGAGCCGGAAAGACACGTCACTCGAAGTAGACGGAGCGGTATCGGTTGAGACTCGTCAAGGCGAGATTGTAGCGGTAGACGAGGTCGAGATAGCTCAGACGCGCCACTCGGAAGGCATTGATCTCGTTGAGATAGGTGAGCACAGTGAGCTCTCCGCCGTCAAATGCCCGGCGCAAGAGAGTGAGGTAACTGTCGTCGCCCGAGAGGTCGCGGAAATCAGAGATGTCGGCAGCCAGCTCCAGGGCAAGAGTATAGGTAGAGGCGTCCCGCGAAGTCAGCTCGATAGTCTTGGCGTCGATTTCGGCGGCAAGGGCCTCGGCCTCAAGAGCAGCGGCTTTACGCCGGCGGGATGCGCCCCATGAGGGTAAGGTCATGCTCACGGAAAAACCATTGAAATGCGTTGCCTCCTCATAGCTGTGGCGATACCCAACGGAAAATGAAGGATACGCCTCCATAGCCGCCGTGCGTGCGCGCGCGCCGGCAGCCCGATACTCGGCACCCAGAGCACGCAATTCAGTATAGTTGCGCGAATCGTCGGCCGGATTTACAAGCGGCTGTGGGGGATAGGCAGTCCACTGCTCCACATCCTCACCGTCAAGGCCGTAGGCCCGGAGCGATGACTGAAGCGACGAAAGATCGGCTCTCAGGGCTGCCAATTCGCGGCGATTATCGAGCACCGCGATACGCGCTTTGCGCAGATCGAGTATCGTGCCGTCGCCAAGCTCGTAGGCCCGCGATACAAGTTCGGCGAGCGAATCAAGATCCTCCGCAATGCTTTCATACACTGCCAGCCGCTGGCGCGCGTTGATGATATCCACAATGTACTGCTTGATGGCAAAGGCCTTGTCATATGTGACCGACCGAAGCACCGCGGCCGAGACATCACGCATGGCAGCACTCTCGGCCCTGCGTGCCTGATAGGCTCCGGGCCAGTCAAATGCCTGGCTTACTCCGGCCGACCATTTGATATGTCCGGCGCTTTGCGGCCAAAGATGCTCGAATTCCACCTCGGGCCCCTCAAGCATATTCGCGGCTTCGGCCTCGGCTACAGCTGCCACGGCGCGGAGACTGTCGGGCGCGACACCGTACGAGCTGGCCATGGCTCTTGCCAGCACGGCATCATAGTCGGGTACGGCGGCCGAAGCCCCCGACACCGCGCACAAGCTCATCAATATATATATGATCTTTTTCATTTTTTCGATTTTTTGAGATTAATCAGACGATATACCGCCGGAATGACAAGCAGATTGAGTATCGTGGAGCTTATCAGACCGCCGATGATCACCGTGGCGAGCGGCGACTGGATTTCGTTGCCGGTCTTGTCGCCGTTGATGGCGAGCGGTATCAGAGCCAGCGCCGATGTAAGTGCCGTCATGATGATGGGCAGCAGGCGGTCCGACGAGCCTTCATATACACGCTCATCAAGCGCACATCCGGCCGCGGCCAGACTGTTGTAGCGGCTCATCAGCAGCATACCGTTGCGCGTGGTGATACCCAGCAGCGATATGAAGCCTATGATTGCCGGGATATTCATTTCGCCGCCGGTAATTGCCAGGATAAACACAGCCCCGATCATGGCAAGCGGAATATTGAGCAATATCACCAATGACTCCGTCAGATTGCGGAATTGGCCGTAAAGCAGCATCAATATGACCAGCAGAGCGCAAAGCGACGTCAGAAACAGAGTCTGGGATGCCTTCGACTCGCTCTCAAACTGGCCGCCGTAGCTCAGATAGTAATTCTCGGGCAACTCGACACCGTCGGACACCCGGGCCCGGATATCGTCGACAGCTCCGCGCAGGTCGCGGCCGTCCACATTGGCCGAGATGACAATGCGGCGCTTCACATTCTCGCGATTGACTACATTGGGGCCGCTCACCGAGCGTATCTCCGCGAGATTGCTCAGGGGCAGATAGCCGCGGTTGGTCATCACGGGCAGATTGCGGATACCCTCCAGCGACGAGCGCGCCGCCGAATCAGCCATCAGCGTGATATCATATGGCAGGCCGCCGTCGTATACCTGCGACACGCGGTGCCCGGACACAGCCGTCGAGACAGCACGGCTGAAATCAGCCATCGTCACACCGTACTGCGCCAGCACCTCGCGACGCGGACGTATCACCAGCTCGGGGCGCTCGACCTGCTGCTCCACATTCACGTCCACGATACCTTCCACATCCGAAATCTCGCGCTTGACCGTCTGCGCAAGCGAGTAAAGCGTATTGAGGTCGTTGCCGAAAATCTTTATCGCTATCTGAGCCTGCGTGCCCGAGAGCATTGCATCAATACGGTGCGAGATGGGCTGCCCGATTTCCACGTTGACGCCCGGCAGCTCGGAGAGTTTCTCGCGTATCTCGCGCGCCACTTCATTGCGGGTGCGGCCGTCGAGCACATATGGCACGTCCATCTCGCTCACGTTGGGGCCGAATGAGTGTTCGGCCAGCTCCGCGCGCCCGGTCTTGCGGGCCACAGTAGTCACCTCGGGCACGCTCATGATGATCCGCTCGGCCTCACGCCCGATATTGTCACTCTCATCAAGCGAGATGCCGGGGAGGGTCGATACATTGATGGTGAATGAGCCTTCATTGAATGAAGGCAGAAATGAGCGTCCGAGAGTCATGAAGAGTCCGATGGCCACCACAAGGCAAACGCCTGTGACAGTAAGCAATGCCCGAGTATGGGCGATACAATAGCTGAGCGCCCGCACATATCCGGCACGCAATTTGCGCGTAAGCCATGGCTCGCGGTCGAGCGCCGACTCCTGCGCCGCACTGCCGCCGAGCATATAGGAGCACAAGACCGGCGTGAGTGTCAGAGCCACGATAGTGGAAGCTATCAGCGCTACGATGAATGCCACTCCGAGCGGTATCAGCAGGCGTCCCTCCATACCCGTCAGGAAAAAGAGCGGCATGAAGCTCGCTATGATGATCAGGGACGAATTGAAGATAGGCAGACGCACCTCCGCCGATGCATCATACACCACATCCACGGCCCGCCGCCTGTCGGCCGGAGGCAGAGAGCGGTTCTGCCGCAGACGCTTGTACACATTCTCGACATCCACGATCGCATCATCAACCAGCGAACCGATGGCTATGGCGATACCGCCCAGGCTCATTGTATTGATGGTATAGCCCATGGCATTGAGTATCAGCACTGATATGATGATCGACAGCGGAAGAGCCGTCACAGAGATAATCGTGGTGCGCAGGTTCATCAGGAAGAAAAAGAGCACCACAATCACAAAAAACGCGCCTTCGAGCAACGCCTGCTGCAGGTTGGAGATTGACGTATCTATAAAATCGCTCTGGCGGAAAATATCGGTCGATATCTTCACATCCGAGGGAAGAGTCGAAGCCATGTCGGCCAGTTCGTCCTCGATACGCGAGGTGAGCTGCACGGTCCCTACATTGGGTTGCTTGGTCACAGTGACCAGCACTGCCGGATGCGCGTCGAGCGATGCGGTGCCAAGCCGGGGCTGCGCGCCTCCCACCACCACGTCGGCCACATCGCCGATAGTCACTATCCCGCGGTCGTCGGAACGCACTACCGCCAGCGCGAGTTCATCGGTCGATGCCGTATTGAGCAGCCCCTTCACTATGTATTCATTGCCATAATCGTACACGATACCGCCGGCAGCATTGTCGTTGAGACTCTCGGCTGCCGCGGTCAGCTCATCGAGCGTCACCCCGAGTGCTTTCATGCGCGCGGGGTCAAAACGTATCTGATATTCGCGCGGATCGCCGCCCTGCACCGACACCTGCGCCACACCGCCCATCGCCAGCAGGCGCGGCGCCACCACCCGGTCAGCCAAAGTGCGCAGCTGCAGCAGAGAGGTACTGTCGGCCGTAAGACCGATAGTGAGCATCTCGCCCAGAATCGATGAGGTAGGCCCCATCACCGGAGCCTCCACTCCGGCCGGAAGGGAGGTACTCACAGCCGAGAGACGCTCGCTCACCGTCTGACGCGCCTGATAGATGTCCGTGCCCCAGTCAAATTCGATATTTACCACCGAAAAGCCTGTGGACGATGATGAACGCACGCGGCGCACGCCCGTAGCACCATTAACAGCCGTCTCTATAGGGAAGGTCACGATCTGCTCGACTTCCTCGGCAGCCATTCCCGGAGCCTCGGTCATTACGGTCACCGTGGGTGCGTTGAGATCGGGGAAAATATCCACTTCGGTATGAAAAAGCGCGTAAAGGCCGGCCACAAAGATCAGTATGCTCAGCCCGAGTACGGCAAGCCGATTGGCCAGCGACCAATGTATTATCTTGTTAAGCATGTGCGTTTAGTGTTGATGTGAATGACCTTCGGGGATATTTCCGGAAGCAGCGGCGAGCGTGATGACCGTAGCCCCGCGTGTGACAATACACTCACCGCCGGCGAGGCCCGAGAGTATTTCTACCCGGCTGCCATCGCTGCGGCCGGTCTTGACGGGCAGCTTTTCATAGCAATCATCATCGAGCTTGTGATATACATAGAAATTACCCTGCTGCTCTACCAAGGCATCCACGGGCACAGCTATAGCCTCATGGCTGTCGCCTCCAAGCAGATATACCTCCACGGCGGTGCCCGGCAGCAATCCCTCGTGACCGGCAAAGGTAAATGTCACAGGCACATAGCCCGGACGCGAGGCCGAGGCAGAGGCGCCGGCACGGCGGCCGCCGAGATCGCTCAGCAGCAATTGTTCGCCGCTGTAGGGCAATACAATGCGAGCGTCTTTGACAGAGCCGATGACGTCCGAATTGCGCGCAGGTACGTCGGCACGCAAGGTGAGGGATGCGGAGTTGCCGATCGTGGCCACCACAGCTCCGGTCTCTACATATTGGCCGTTGAGAGCCTCCAGTGAGGTGATGACTCCACCTACGGGAGCGGTGATACGGCCGGAGGCGGCCGGTGCGCTATATGCGGCTTGGGCCCGCTCATAGGCCGCCACGGCGGCATTGTATTGCGAGCGGGTGACGAGGCGCTCTTCCCAAAGTGGAGTCACACGCTCAAGTTCGGCGCGGGCCGCTTCGAGTTCTACACGGGCCGCGCGATTCCGGTCGCCCCCGGACACTCCGGTAGAGCGGACTGTACCGATCAGCTCGCCGGCACGCACCTGCGCGCCTTCGGTGATTCCCCGGGCGAGTGTGAGTATTCCGGCCGCGGGCGCCGAGACAGCTCCTGTAGAGCCGGCTGCGGCCTCGACCACACCACTGACTTTCAGAGCATTCCCGGTAGGCGCGTAGCTCACGGTATCAGCCTCCACACCGAGGCGTGCGGCCATTTCTGCTTCGAGGACTATCTCACCTGGGCGGTGTTCGTGAGCTTCTGCTGCTTGCTGCTCGTGTGCATGGTCATGTGCAAGCTCATCCTTTTCGTGTGGCTTGCATGCAGCGGTCATCCCGGCGAGGAGACCGCTTATCATCAATATATGGTAAAATTTCATGGGGATGAGATAAAAAGATGGTATGTGTAAATAATTCAGTCAATTATCAACACACAGCCGGCGGGGCACGGCGCGGGGCCGCGCCATTGCAAAATCTTTTTATCTGATGAAATACATAGCCATCGGGAGCCTTATGGATAATATACACTTTCGGCTCCGGCACGGCAGATTGTCCGGCCGGGATGACCGCCGGCGAAAAGTCGGGCGTCACAGAGACGTCAACCCGCTGCGCCGCCTCGGTCTGAGCGACCGACACCACGCAATCATCCTGATGGGCATCGCCCGGATGCGAGGCACAGGCATCGCGCTCGGCATGGCTGTGGAGATGATGCCCCGGATGGACACACATGCACACAGCTCCTCCGCAATCGTGATGATGCATCTTGGCAAGCGGCACAGCCATCAGCAGCACCGACATCATCAAACAATATATGACAGCCTGTAGCTTTTTCATAATGCGAAGATACGAATTTTTATCCTGCAACACGGTTGCAAATAAAAAATTTTCGGAAAAAACGCAGAGTATGTTTTATAACATATTGGAAAATTGTATAAAAAATCGGATATTTGCACAAAATCCGCAAAAATGTGTATTAATCCTATCAAAGACTTCCAAATGCTGGCCGAGCAAGCCGTCAAAACGACCGGCCGCCGCCCACGTGTAGCAGTTGTAAACCCTGCCGACGATCACACCCGTCAGGCAGTAGCCCGCGCCCTCGGATGCGACATGGCCGTTTTTGCCATCTACGCAGCCCCGGGATTGACTATCGAAGGCTCCGAACTCGCCCCTTATGCCGATCGCCTCGAAATCATCACCTGCTCCGACGCCGACGACGCCGCCAGGCGTGCCGTGACCGCAGCACGCGAGGGGCAAGTGGACATCATCATGAAAGGACTTATTAATACCGACAACCTCATGCGCGCGATTCTTAATAAAGAATACGGCATACTCCCCGCCGGACACGTCCTCTCCCACATCACCGTCACCGAACCGGCCGGCTTCGGCCGTCTCCTCTTCTTCTCCGATGCGGCCGTGATACCCTACCCCACCCTGGAGCAGCGCACAGCCATCGCCGGATACCTCATCGACGCCATCCGCCGCTTCGGTATCTCCAGGCCGCGTGTGGCCCTCATCCACTGCACAGAGAAGACATCGCCCAAATTTCCCGTCACACTCGACTACGCCGCTCTCAAGGAAAAATGCGCCGCAGGCGACTTCGGCAACGCCCTCATCGACGGCCCCATGGATGTAAAGACCGCATGCGACGCTGAATCAGCCCGCATCAAAGGCATACAATCCGACGTGTGCGGCAATGCCGACGCCCTCATCTTCTCCGACATCCAGGCCGCCAACGTTTTCTACAAGACCATCACCTGCTTCAACCACGCACTCACCGCCGGTGTCGTCGTCGGAGCAAAGGTCCCCGTAGTGGTGCCATCGCGCAGCGACAGCGCCGCCGCAAAATTCTACAGCCTCGCCCTGGCTTGTCTGCTTGCCCGCTGAGAAAGCGTGCCCCGCAACCCTCTCCACACAATAGAATAACTACCTAACTCCTGCAATTTATGAAAATTCTGACGATAAACCCGGGCTCTACATCGACTAAGATAGCCGTCTTCGACGACCTGCAACCCATCCTCGTCAAAAACATACCCCATACCGTCGAGGAACTCGGCCAGTTCGCCAAAGTATCCGACCAATTCGAATACCGCCGCGACCTTGTGCTCAAAGAACTCGCCGACAACGGTATCCCCCTGCAATTCGACGCCGTGGTAGGCCGCGGCGGTCTGCTCAAGCCCATCCCCGGCGGCGTGTACGAGGTCAATGACCTCATGCTCTCCGAGATGGAACACCCCATGCGCAATCACGCCTGCAACCTCGGCTGCCGGATCTCCCGCAACATCGCCTCCGGCATCCCCGGATGCCGCGCCTTCATAGCCGATCCGGGCGTGGTGGACGAACTCGAGGACGAAGCCCGCGTGTCAGGCTCGCCCCTGCTGCCCCGCATCACCACATGGCACGCGCTCAATCAGCGCGCCATCGCCCGCCGCTACGCAGCTTCCGTAGGCCGCACTTACGAAGATCTCAACCTGATCATCGCCCACCTCGGAGGCGGTATCTCCATAGGCGCCCATCGCAAAGGCCGCTGCATCGACGTCAACAACGCATTCGACGGCGAAGGCCCATTCTCGCCCGAACGCGCCGGCTCGCTTCCGCCCGGAGCCTTGATCGACCTCTGCTATTCGCGCCGATATACCCGCGAGCAGCTCAAACGCCGCATCAGCGGCAACGCCGGCCTGGCAGCCCATCTGGGCACTACCGACGTAGTGGAAATCGTGCGACGCATCGAAGCCGGCGACGAAAAAGCCCGTCTCGTGCTCGACGGCATGATATATCAAATCGCAAAATCAATCGGAGGGGCCGCCGTGGCGCTCCGTGGCAATGTCGACGCCATTCTGCTCACGGGAGGTGTGGCCTATTCCGACTATGTAGTGAGCCGTATCAGCGAACGCGTGGAATTTCTCGCGCCCATCTTCCGTTACCCCGGCGAAAACGAAATGCTCGCCCTCGCACAGAACGGTGACGGCGCTCTCAAAGGGCTCATCCCCATCAAAGAATACAAATAACGAAAAAAAGTGGTGCAAAAATTTGCATAATTAAAAAAAACAGCCTACCTTTGCACCACCATTGGAGAGATGGCAGAGTGGTCGATTGCGGCGGTCTTGAAAACCGTTGAGGGTCACACCTCCGGGGGTTCGAATCCCTCTCTCTCCGCCAGAAAAGAGCTACAAGTCGTTGACTTGTGGCTCTTTTGCGTTTAGACGCGGCTTGATACAGCAAAATAAGACCAGAAAACTATAAAACTATAAGGGCTGGCGCATGGGGCCGACTTCCAATCTAAGACAGAAAAACAAAAAGACACAAAAGACAGAAAATCATGGACTGCTTGCGGCCATGTGAATACGGTCGACTCCCCGAGACGACGCCCCGGCGTGGCATCGTCTCTCGGATATGCTGCTCATACCGCGGCGAGGGTCGGAGACCCGACGATTGAGAGAAACCCCGGCTGGAGCTTGCGGAGGCCGGGGTGCTGTGGGAGCTGAGCAATACAGGCTCGTAGAGCCGACCTTAGTTGGCGACCAAAGCCGGCTATCCGAGTCGACGCCCCGGGTGAGGGTAGCCCCTCTCGGATCTGCTGCTGATACCGCGGCGAGGGGCGGCTCACATAACTTTAGGGTAATGTGTTAAAAATTTATCAATTACAGCAAAATAGTTTTATTGAACAAAATTAATTACTAACTTTGCATTTGCAGGCCGCCATAGCAGAAGCCCCGGTCTGGGGTTAAGTGTGGAGGGCTGTTGAAATAACATAATAAAAAAGCGTTTATCCGCGCTGATTCTTGACTTTCTGAAATTCTCGCAAAATTTCGTGTCTATGTCAAGGATTGAGCAACGGTAGATGCCCGTGGATATGTAATATCATGCATTCGACAGAGTGCCTTGTGAAAGGTGCAGTCGAACGCTATTGTTGCATATACAAGCGTGGGCTTCTGCGTTGCCGTCCGACATAGACAAGGCAATGCGAGAAGCCTCAGAAAGTAGGACGGTAACAGATACAGATTCCTACGCTTTTTTCGTACCAATCATTATCGCCAACGAGAGGATGACCGCGGCACTCACTATCCTGACCAGCATGAGCTACATTATGCCGCGGCCCGACCCGCACACTCTCTCACCACGGGATGTCGACACATCAATGTTGGCGTTCGACATCACGCGCTCTGTGCGCCATTATCTCGAATCCGCACCCGGAGCCACCCTCACCCCAGCCCACATACTTGCATTCTCCCAGCGGTCATGGCGCCTCAATCCTGACCATGCCGACAGCTGCGGACTCATCCTTGCGGTCTGCCGCACACCCGACCTCAACCGCCGGCAGGTCATGGGGGTGTTCAAGCGCGGACGCGGTGGTGTGGATCATTTCATCAACTCTCCCGTTGATACGCCCGACCGCTTCGTCGTGTTGCTCGAACCCGCCTCCGAGGAGGAGTGGAACCGTTTCACCGGCCATTTCCTGCCCGATCCAAAGCCCGGCGAGGCAAATCCGGTGAGATATTTCGAATGAACAAATTTCAATACCTAATCAAAATCATAGATATGAATAAACTATTACACAAACGAGCCTCGGCGCTGCCGACGCTCCTGCTGCTGATGCTGCTCGCGCTAATCCCCGCGAAGCTCTCAGCCCAAGACTTCAGTTATACCTACGAGGGAAAGACCCTGAACTACACAGTGATTGACGAAGAAGCCAAAACTGTCCAAACAAAAGAAGGGTATGTGGATGCGTGGGGTGTCGAGATTATAAGGCATTATGGGAACTATGCCTCTGGAAGTTTGGTAATCCCATCGGAGGTAGAATATAATAATGAAAAATATACAGTGGTTGCCATTGGCTATCTTTCATTCTACGGAAATTATGGCTTGACAAGCGCCACCATTCCCAACTCAGTGACTTCAATCGGCTTAGAGGCATTCCTCGGTTGCGTTGGCTTGACAAACGCCACCATTCCCAACTCAGTGACTTCAATCGACAGATCGGTATTTTCCGGTTGCAGTGGCTTGACAAGCATCACTATCCCCAACTCTGTGACTTCTATCGCCATGGAGACTTTCTATGGTTGCAGCGGTCTTACAAACGTTACTATCCCCAACTCTGTGACTTCTATCGCCGTAGAGGCTTTCTCCGGCTGCAGCAGTCTGACAAGCATCACAATCCCCAACTCTATGACTTCTATCGCCAGATTTGCTTTCTCGGGTTGCAATAATCTCACAAACATTAAGCTGGAAGGCGATGTGCCTCCCGAGTTTGACGCCTACTCCTTCGCCAACTATGACGCAGAAGTAACGGTACCGGAAGGTACTATTCCGGTATATCTGGCAACGGATTGGGTCAAATTTTCCACTATTAAGGATACCGCAGGCTTGGTATCTTCGGCATTTACCGACGATGTGTTCAATTTCCGTCTGATGAGCGACACTGAGGCCATGGTTGTGTCAGGAAATTATAGATCGATGACCACGGTATCGATACCCGAACGAGTGGTATTTGAAGACAGTTTTGTATATGTCACAGCTATCGGCAATGCATTTACCGACTGCACTAATATCACATCGCTCGTACTTCCGAAGCGTCTCACAAAGATTGTCAATAATGCATTCAGCGGCTGCACGGGCCTTACCAGCCTTGATTTGCCCGAAACACTCACTACTATCGGCGAGAATGCGTTCCGCGGGTGCACCGGGCTGGGTGAAGTGACTTTCCCCACGAATATCACCACTATCGGCGATTATGCATTCTATGGGTGCACCGGCCTGACCGGACCCGCGAACCAAAGGAATTACATTAATTTCTCCGATAAGCTCGGAACTGTAGGTAATTATGCCTTCTACAATTGCCGCTCACTGAAGGCAGTTTATTTCAAATGCCCCGAGTTATCGATTGGCGAGCATGCATTCGAAAACTGTGACGCTATGACTACAGTTTCCATATGGTCTGACGTGGCAAATAATAAGGTGAAGATTGGCGCTTATGCTTTCAAAGGTTGCAATAGCCTGGATTTTGCTCCATTAGATCATGATACTAATACGAAAACAATAATTGGAGAACGCGCTTTTGAAGGCTGCAATAAACTGGAAGGTGTAACCTTAGGCAATCCGGAGAGTGTAGGAAAATACGCGTTTGCCGGTTGCTCTTTACTCGGAAAAGTCAAAGTGAATTGGCCCGTGGTCAAAGAAGGTACTTTTGACGGATGCTCATTCCTTCATGATCTCGAAATTAGCGATGATGTGACCACTATCGGCGAGAATGCCTTCACCGGTATGAAAGATTGGGATGAATACAATATACCGGTTCTGAACAACATCCATATACCGGCATCAGTTACATCCATCGGGAAAAACGCCTTTGTATTTAACACCAACACTCCGGTGACCGTGATCCTTGAGGACGGATCGGCCGAGCTTAGCCTCGGAAATTCGTTCGTAGCGCCCGAAATCAATCTCTATATCGGCCGCAACGTCGAGGCGAACAGTGCATTATGCTCTACAGCCAATGAGGTGACTTTCGGTAACGGTGTGACATCAATCAGCGACAATCTCTTCAATGGAGTTTCCGGCCTCAAGACCGTAAACTTCGGCAGCTCTATCGAGACCATCGGCGCGAATGCCTTCAACGGCTGCGGCCTTACCGAGCTTGTTCTGCCTCCCCACGTGAAAACCCTTGGCGACAATGCCTTCGCCGGCAACAATATCAAGAACATCGCTATCGGCAGCGAGATAACTGAGATAGGCGAGAAGGCTTTCGACGGTGCCAACGAGCTGACCGGTGTGAGCATCACCGCCATCACTCCCCCGGCGGCCAACAACAATTCGTTCAGCTACTATGACTGTCCTCTCTATGTGACACCCGGCTGCGTGGATACATATTACAACTTCACCCGCTGCTGGTATCGCTTCTCGGGCCACGAGCTGATTCCCATCGATAAGCTGACTGTGGAAGGCAATAGTACAGTGAATCTCAAACCCGGCGAGACTTACAAGTTATCTGTTGGCATTACTCCCGCCAATGCTTCGCTCCCCTATATCTTCTGGCGCTCGACCAATCCGGAGTTTGCCACCGTTGACAGCGAGGGTAATGTGACGCGAGTTGACCAAGGCACCGAGAGCGCCCAGGCTGACGGCGACGTGACGAACGAGTGCAAGATCATTGCCGAGACACTCTATGCCGACGTTCCCGTAGCCGAGTTTACCATCCAGGATAGTTACGCCGGTATCGACGAAATCGTGGTCGAATCCACCGCCGCTCCCAAGCGTCCGAACGACATCTACAACATGCAGGGCGTATGCCTCAAGCGCAATGCCTCGCAGGCCGATATTGATGCACTTACTACCGGTCTCTACATCATCGGCGGCAAGAAAGTGCTTGTCAAATAAGCCATTCCCCTGAGGTAATCAGCACTATATATGAAGGGGCTGACTAACAAGTTTAGTCAGCCTCTTCGTTGTATAAATCATTGGCTGCTTGCCGGCGTGTATACGGTCGACTCTCCGAGTCGACGCTCCGGGTGAGGGCATCACGGCGGCGAGGATGCGCCAAAATAAGACCAGAAAACTATAAAGCTATATTGGCTGGCGCGTGGTGCAAAGTGCCCAATCCAAGACAGAAAAACAAAAAATGACCAGAAAACTATAAAATTGTAAGGGCTGGCGCGTGGGGTGCGGGAGAGATACCATTACATCGTCCCTCCGGGACTCATGTAGGGCGGGGCTTTGCCCTGCCCCGAGCTGAAGCACGGGGTTGTCTATGATCAGCGTGCCGGCGGCACGACTCGCGCTCTTATGGTATTTAATGGGATGGCGGGGTTTGGCTGCCCCAAGCTGAAGCTCACGTGTGTCTTTTCGGGCTGTAGCGAATTTTAGAATTTATACCCGACTGAAAGGTATATGCTCTGGCTGATTTCTTGCTTAGGGACATGGTATTTTGTACCATTCGGCAAAGTAATGTTTCGCCGGCACGAATAATAATCAAAATTTGATATGCCATAGCCAATGCCTAACACCAATCTATCTATTGAAAACCTGGCAGATAGCTGTGCATGAAAATAAAACCATTGCAGATCCTTATTGGAATATGACGCATAGTCCCGGCCCGGGCCATTAACTCCCGGGTGTGCCGAAATATCGTATGTGGCTGAATTTCTGAATGGACATGCAAGACTAACTCCCGGCTCGGCTTGAAACCATAATTTGTATATTCCATCCTGATTTTGCCACACAACAGGAGATTTAAATAATAAAGATTAATTGAATATCAAACACCAGATATTATTGGTATTATCATCCGTATAGGCGTCATAGCCATTGATTATAGCCGTGTGGGAGGGCTGATTGTATTGTGAGGTAAATTCCACAGCTATCGACACGCCGAGATATTTATGAAAATGCCAGGTGATGGATGGTTGTATAATCCACGCTTGTTCATTTTCAAGATACAGGCCACCCAGCAAATCTGCCTGCCATTTGTAATTATCTTTTTCTTGCGCCATTATCCACAAAGGTGTAAGAAGTGTAAATATCGTTGATAGTAAGAGCTTTTTCATATTTGAACTTTTAGCAGCAAAGTTAATGATTTTTCCGCCGTGCAGCGGCTGTAATGAGAAATGTTTCATTTTTCTTGTGGGGCGGTAAAATATTTTTGGGGATGGGGTGTCTTAAATGTTAGAGCTGCTCTATGATTTTATTTAAAGTTTTTCTTATCTTGCATAAGATAAACGGCTATAACTGTAAAAAACGTACTACAATGAAAAAAATAGTGAAGGCAACAGCCGCTATACTGATGTTTTTTGTCGCGATCCCCTTGCTTGCGGGGCTTGCCACGACGGGTCTCTGGAACAGTATTCTCACCACGGCTTGTGGATTTTCGTCGATCGGTCTGTGGCAGGGTGTGGGATTATTCATCCTCGGACAGATCTTATCGGGTGGTTTCATCCTGGGGTGTTTCTTCGTGGGGGGCAGTATCCATCATATGATCGGACACCGAAACGGAGATCTGAGACATCACTGGCATAATATGACTGATGAGGAACGAAAGGCGTTTATCGAACGACGCACGAAATTCGGATTCCGACACAATCATCACGACCACGATGACGCCTCAGAGTGATAACATCGGGGAGATTGTCGTAAAGTATACGCCACGGCTGCTGAGCTATATCCGGGCACAGGTGAAGTGCCGAGAGGATGCCGAAGATATCCTCCAGGATGTATTCTATCAGCTTGCGCGGGCAAATGATGAGGCCGGGTATAGTATTGAGAGGGTCTCGGCGTGGCTGTATCGTGTGGCACATAATCTGGTGCTGAATTTCTGGCGGAAGAAACGCGAGATATCAGTTTCGTCGTTATTCGATGCTGAAGACGACATTTGCGATGATATAGCCCGGATACTGGCTTGCCCTGCGGATGACGGCCCGGAAGACATGTATTTCCGCAAGCTGATATGGAAGGAGCTTGACGAGGCTCTTGAGGAACTGCCTGCTGAACAGCGAGAGGTATTTTGTCTGACAGTGTTCGACGGTGTGCCGGTCAAAGATATATCGTCAGTGACGGGGGTGCCGACCGCTACCCTGCTGTCACGGAAGCATTATGCTGTAATACATCTGCGCAAAAGATTCCACGAACTGTATCATGCGCTGATAAATCAATCTTAAACCAACAATCCATTACATGCTTAAATATATATTTATGTGGGCATTGATATGCTCGGCAGCCCCCGTCGTGCGCGCACAAATGAGCAGCCCTGACGAGGAGGCTGAAGCCGATGAGCCCGATATCATGCTCAATGAAGTCACGGTGGTAGCAAAAAATATAATAACGAAGACTGACCGCCAGGTGATAATCCCGCCCAAAAGCAAGGTGGAGGCCTCAACATCGGGCCTTGATCTTTTGCAGAAGCTTGCTTTGCCGGGGATTTCCGTCAATCAGCTGACGGGGAGCATCAATCTGATCTCCGGAGGGTCGCCCGAGCTGTACATCGATGGTGTACCTGCCACCGAAAGCCAGATCAAAGCTCTCGATCCTGAGATGATCGTGAGGATAGTGTATCATGATCATCCGGGAGTGAGATTCGGGAATGCCGACGCTGTGATTGAGTATTTCACAAGAAAAAAAGACCATGGCGGGCGGCTGAGCGTGGAGAGCATGGACTGTATAGGCGATGGTAAGTATGCAACGATCGACGAGCTGGCCGCCCAGTGGTACAAGAGAAAATCGGCATGGGCCGTCAATGCCGGATACATGCAGATGAAACGCAACAACTGGGTGAGGGATTATGACGAAATCTGGCATTATCCCGAGCATGACGTAATCCGGTCGGAGAAAGGACTCCCTGTAGAAATCGGCACTCTGATGATGAACAGCAGTATCAACTACAGGTATGCCCACGACGAGTCAAATACGCTGAATGCAAGGATTTCGCTGAACGTGGATGATACCCCCAACAAGGAGGAAGGCGACAGGCACTCGTGGCTGACCACATCAGAGAGTCAGGAAATCACCGAGGTGCGCGAGCATACCTCCGAGCGGAGTCTCCGGCCGTCGATCTCGCTACACTTCAGGCATATCTTTGATAAAGCCGGGGCGTTAAATGTCAATCTCGAGGGAGCATGGCTGAAATCAAAGAGCGCGCACAGCTATATGGAAGCAGCTTCCGGGGAAAAGCTATGCGATATCTTTTCAAAAATCAGGGGCGACCGGTACGGGCTATTTGCAGAGGGTGTGCATGAGATCGCCTTGGGGCCGGGGAGGCTCGTCTCGGGGATAAGGCATACGCAGTCGCATACGTCCAATCATTATTTATCGGAGACAAGCGCCCCAAGCCCGACTATCCGCATCAACCAATCGGAGACGTGGGTCTTCGCGGAATATGAAATGAATATCGCGAAGTGGGGAATCATCTGCGGCGCGAGCGGCAAGCGTCTGTCCAGCTCGCAAGAGCTAAACAGGCTGCGGAAGTACGCTCTGCTTCCCCGGGCATCTATATCATATAGCCCCGCCGACAACTTATTTTTCAGATACAATGCACAGTTTGACCGCAAGATGCCCCCCGTGGCTGCAATAAGCGATATATCGCAGGAAATACAGCCGGGAATGATACGGTGTGGAAATCCGGATATAAAAACATTTTCAGGAATCGAACAGAGTTTTTCAGCCTCATACAATAGTAAATACGTGCGACTGAATCTTTCAGTCAACTACCTGGATGAATCGAAGCCGGCGATGAACTGCGTAGTATATGATAAGGGTATCTTTGTGCGGACTGTCGAAAATCAGAAATATTTCCGCAAATTCAATACGGAGGCCATGATCGCTGTCACTCCCTGGAAAGATCACCTGACATTGTGGGTATCGCATGATTTTTCGAGATATTTCAGCCGGGGCAAGGAGTATGACGTCGTCAAGAATATGTCGCATCTACATTTCGGGGCAGATGCCAGCTACCGGCATTTCATTCTTACGGCCTGTACGATGTCGGGGGCTGCCAATCATATGTACGGCGATGAAATGATATCCGAAAAGCCGATGAATATGATTCTTGCAGGGTATCGTGGCTCCGGCTGGACACTGCAGGCCGGAGTATTTAATCTCATGAAAAATTATTGGATGCGAACCGAGAATTTCTCACCCTTGACGCCATTCAAATCCACGGCCCACTGTGGGAAAAACGTATATTTCACCGTAAAAGTATCATTCAACCTGAATTTCGGCAAACGACATGACCATCAAGATGATGAGCTGTACGACGCGACTCAGCTTGATATGGATTCAGGTATTGTAAACGGATTAAAATAAGTATTATGACAAAAACACCCAAACGCCCATCTTTCTCCTCGCGCAATTGTATCGCATGCTGGAAATGCGTGGAAGCCTGTCCGCGCAAAGCGATCCGCAAAATCAGTATATTATGGCACAGGCACGCAATCATGACGGGTCACCGTTGTATCGGGTGCAACCGATGCGTAAAGACTTGTAGCCGAGGCTGCTTCAAAAGCCGCTGCGATGATTAGCTGATTACCGGCTGTAATAACCGTACCGCAAATGTGTGGAGGCTCAGTCTTCACACATTTCTTTTTTAGAGGGGATTGCAGGAGGGTATCTCTTCGTAAGAGATACTTAGACGGGTGCAAATTTACGATTTTTTCTTCATTTATTCATCATTACGGTCCGCTTTTTAAGTAATTAAATCATTCAGCAAAAGCGGATAATGCTGAAATGTTTAGCAAATTACGTGTAGGCGGAGGGCTAAAATACTGATTGTCGCAAAATTCCATTTGTTCCAAATCTCTTACGAAGAGTCACTTAATTTTGAGGATTCAAAACGGCATTGTCCACTCAATGACAAATGTCAATTCATATCAGGGCTGTGCCCCCCTTTCATGCTGTAGTGCAATACGGGAGGGGAATCACGAGTATTATAGAAACTGACGGGGAAGGTTCGGTTTCCGCGCATCGCAATCAGCGATTGATCAGTTGCTTACAAAATGTCATTCTTAGAATTTGTTGCAATACAGCTAAGCCGGGAGTCTGACAGGACTGTGGCTTACAAGTCTATCTCATCATTTCTTTCGTCGATCAAAGGTTGTGAGGATATGGCCTTGGAAGAACTGCTCAGGCTCTGGGTCGCCGATATGCTCGACCGGGGCATGGCCGTGGCAAGCCGTAAAAGATATTTTGAGAAACTAAGTGCTTTGCACAAGGCATATTGCGCAGCCAATGGGCGGCACTCCACAGCTTTTGACAGCGTGCGTGAATTGTGTGCCTCAGATGTACCACCGCATGCCGAAGCTCTCCAATCGAGCTTGATGAGGATTGAAAAGATTTTTGATGCCCTGATGACAGACGCGGCATCAAAACCGGAATTGGCCTTGCTGCTGTATCTGCTTTTCAACGCATCGGCCGACATAGAGAGTGCAATCAGTCTGACGGCTGTAGATTACCGGCCGCAATTCCGCCAACTTGATGATATCGTAAAGCCAAGGGCCTTCCATCACCGACGCAAATACGTATTCGACCTCAGTCAAAGCCGTAAGCGGCAGCCACAGCTCGTCCGCGAAGTGATCCAAGCCATCGACTCATATCTGCGCTCAAAGGATGTCAGGCTTCAGCAAGTTTTCACCCCGGGGACGATCACGGCCTTGTGGATGGCGAAAGCCCGGGCATGCGGCGTGAGGCTCGCCGAGATGAAGGCGGTAGTGGGTGAGATACCGGATGAATATGATTATGTGCGTCATGTGACCGCCCCCCGGCTCTCAGCTGAAGAAATCAGCGCGATAAAACAGCGCGTGGCGGAGGCCCTCGCACCATCGGCCAAAAGATGGTATGCCATAAAGTTGCGCCGCGGCGTGACGTATGATGCGCTGGAGAGTTTCATCAAGAACAATTGCAAAGAATATTATGATGACGACCTGCTTTTTTATCCACAGAAGGAAATCTCCCGCCGCATCGACAAGAAAATCGTGACGGAGACGGTGCCCGTGATCCCGGATATCGTATTCAGCTATATCAATCCCCGCCACATCGGCAAGCTGGATGCGCTGATAAAATCCGAAAGGCTGGGCTATGTGTTCAGAAGCACCCCGGAGGCCGGCAGCGACTATTCGGTGATCGACTCGCGCAGTATGTCGGGATTTCAGTATATGATAGGAGTTTTCACGCCGGATATCAAGATAGAACTGACGACGGAAGCTCCCGCAGGCATCGGCCGGGACGTACTCATCACCGGCGGCGTGATGGCCGGATATGAGGGCACAATCTATGATATCAAGGATGACTCCCACACAAGACAAATCTACATACGCCTCTCGGAAAAGTATGCTATCATGGCCGACGTCGACGTCAAGGTCGAGGAAGTGTACGTAAAGCCCCTCTAAAAATGACGGACAAAGTAAGACATATCGCAGAGCAATTGCACGGTATGGTGAGATTGGCGGTGGATCCGTCGATGCCGGATGATGATTTCATCGCCAACATCGATGCCATCAATCTGCTGTGCAATCTATATGATGATCTCGGGATGGACCGTTCGGCGATACGCCGCGAGATGGATAAGCTGTATCCCGACATGCAGCGGCGGATCTATAGCAAGCCAAACATACAGCAGGCGATGCCGCTCATCAAGTCTCTGTACAGATATATCTACGGCCGTGGCTTCGATGAAGATGACCGTGGGGCGGCATGCCGGCGCGAGGCCTTGGCCGAGATGTGCGGTGAGGTGGTAAAAGCATATGCTGAGGAGCCGCTTATATCCTCTTACCACTATATTTTTGCACTGAGGACAATCGTCGCATCCTGCGGCTGCAATGACTGCGAGGAATATCGGGAATACAGGAAAATCATTGACGGATATCTCGAAGGAATCAATGCGGTATCACTCAGCGAAAGGGTTCGCAGAGTGAGTGCGTACCTCCAAAGCCGAGCAATCACAGAGCCAGCAGCGCAAGATAAATGGGCCGAGGTGAGACGGACTCTGTACGATGCCGACCTACGCGAGCTTGACGACGAAACATTCCTGGAATGGTGCGCTATATCAGACTCAACGCCAATGAATGAACTGAAAAAGCGAGCCGGCCACTCCCTGAGAATGAAAGTTGAATATCTGCAAGCAGTCGCCTATACGGAATTTGAGCGTCAGGAGCGTACAGCAGCTAAAAAGGCTTGGGCCAAAGAGCTGAAAAGCATCCACGATGAAATCATCGGTGACATCATCGATGTCAGAATAGAGAGCCGGATGAGTCTTCCGTCGCTCCGGGCGCTTGCAACGATATTCGAGCTGCGGCTTCAACTTGCCGAGGTGGCCATGAGCGATAATGAGACGCTCTACCGCAGGCTCTGCGCCGACCGCCATGCAAAGCTGCATAAAGCTCTTTTAAAGAAATATGCCACCTCAATCAACATTGAGGAAAAGATAGGGATACTTGAGCTTCTCGGCACTACAGGCGCATCTAGAGATAGCGACGGCCTGCAATATGTGCTTGATGAAGCCTGCAGGCTGGCGCAGGATAGCCGGCTCAGCTATCTGCAGAAGCTAAGGCTCTCATGGCTGACGGATGAGGATGATGAGATACATCCCGAGGCTATCGCACCGCTGTGGGAACACGCCGGAAATGCCTTCGACGTGGCGACGCTCGCCATGATCGAGGATGTGGCGACAGCCGACCAACGGAAGGCTCTCTTCAAGAGATGGACTGAGCTTTTCCTCTCAGCCCTGGCAAATGATGACGCCGCCGAAGCAGGCAGCCTCCTCGTCGTCGCCGGGCGTTGGATGACAGACCCTATCCGACGGCAGACACTCGAAATATTGACGCAAAGAGCGGCTTCAATGGAGATGCTCTCTTTGCCCGAGAGAAAACTCTTCACCATCGCGGCGTGCATCCACAACCGGATAGATACCGAAATCCGTAAATACGAGGATATCGCATAGCCGGGATCCGGGACTATAAATCAAAATAAACAACCTATAAATGTCAACAAAAGTATTAGTGACCGGTGGCGCAGGCTTCATCGGGTCAAATCTTTGTGAGCATCTGCTCGAAAATGGCTACAGCGTACGTTGCCTGGACAACTTCGCTACCGGAAAATGGCAAAATATCATACCGCTCATCGAGCGTTTCCCCACGACATTTGAAATGCAGGTGGGCGACATCCGCGATCTGGAGGCGTGCCGCAAGGCTGTGGATGGCGTGGAATACGTATTCCATGAAGCGGCGCTGGGCTCGGTACCCCGCTCGATCAACGACCCGATCACGACCAACGACGTCAACATCGGAGGATTTCTCAATATGCTCGTGGCGGCGCGCGACGCCGGCGTGAAGCGGTTCATCTTCGCCGCATCGTCGTCGACCTACGGCGACAGCGCGTCTCTGCCGAAGGTGGAGGATGTCATCGGAAAGCCACTTTCGCCATATGCCATCACCAAATACGTCGACGAGCTGTATGCCGACGTCTTCGCCCGCACCTACGGCACGGAGTACATCGGGCTGCGATACTTCAACGTGTTTGGGCGGCGCCAGGACCCTCACGGAGCATATGCAGCCGTGATCCCTCTCTTCGTGAAGAAGTTTATGAATCACGAGGCTCCCAATATCAACGGTGACGGCGAGTACAGCCGCGATTTCACTTACATCGACAACGTCATCCAGATGAATATGCTGGCCATGACCACCACCAATCCCGCGGCCGTCAACCAGATATACAACACGGCTTTCGGCGAGCGCACCACGCTCAATCAGCTTGTAGGCTATCTGCGCGAGTTTCTCGGAGAGAAAGACCCGGCCATCAAAGCCATCGAAGCGACGCACGGCCCCAACCGCGCCGGCGATATCCCCCACTCGCTTGCCTCCATCGACAAAGCCCGCACTCTGCTGGGATATGCCCCCCGGTATTCGATGCGCGATGGGCTGCACGATGCTGTGGAGTGGTACTGGGAGAATCTATAACGACTGATCCTGAATCATTTATTAAATATAAGAATGGAAAAAGACATCAAAATCTGCGTGATAGGCCTCGGCTATGTAGGCCTGCCGCTCGCCCGCCTCTTCTCAACGAAATATCCCACGGTGGGCTTCGACATGAACGCCGCCCGCTGCGAGGCCCTCATGGCCGGCCACGATGCGACCCTCGAAGTGAGCGACGAACTGCTCCAGGATGCCATCAAGAATCATGGCTTCGTATGCACAGCCGACATCGAGGCAATACGCGACTGCAACTTCTACGTAGTGGCCGTGCCGACGCCTGTGGACGAAAACAACAACCCCGACCTCACCCCGCTCTACGGAGCATCGACCACCGTCGGCAAGGTAATCAAGCCCGGCGACATCGTGGTATATGAATCAACCGTTTACCCCGGCGTCACTGAGGATGAATGTATCCCTGTGGTTGAGAAAGTGAGCGGCCTGAAATTCAACAAGGACTTCTTCGCCGGCTACTCGCCCGAGCGCATCAACCCCGGCGACAAGCTCCACACCGTAGAGAAAATCAAGAAAGTCACCTCGGGCTCGACTCCCGAAATCGGCAAGCTCGTCAACGACGTATATTCATCAGTGATCACCGCCGGCACACACCTTGCGCCCACCATCAAAGTGGCCGAAGCCGCCAAAGTGATCGAAAACTCGCAGCGCGACATCAACATCGCCTTCGTCAACGAACTGTCGAAGATCTTCACCCTGATGGGCATCGACACCATGGACGTGCTCGACGCCGCATCGACCAAATGGAACTTCCTGCCCTTCAAACCGGGCCTCGTAGGCGGCCACTGCATCGGCGTGGACCCCTACTACCTGGCCCAGTGCGCCCAGCGCTACGGCTACAATCCTGAGATCATCCTCGCCGGCCGCCGCATGAACGACGGCATGGGAGCCTACGTGGCCGACCGCGTGATCAAACTCATGCTCAAAAAGGGAATCCAGGTGCTCGGAAGCGACATCCTCGTGCTCGGCTTCACATTCAAGGAAAACTGCCCCGACGTGCGTAATACCAAGGTAGTGGACATCGTCAAGGCCCTTGGCGAATACAATCTCAACATCACCATCTACGATCCCTGGGCCAACCCCGCCGCCGTGCGCCACGAATACGGCCTCGAGGTAGTGAATACACTCCCGGCCGATAAGAAATTCGACGCCGCCATCGCCGCCGTAGCCCACAAAGCCTTCGAAGGTATGGACATCGCGTCGCTGCTCAAGCCCAATCACGTAATCTTCGACGTCAAGGCTACCCTCCCCGCCGGAGAAGCCGACGGCAGATTGTAAAACGGAAAACGACTATAATGAAGAAAGCATTAGTATTAGGCGGCTCCAACGGCATTGGCCTCGCCGTGGCGTTGGAGCTCGCCAAAAAATGCGATTATGTCGATATCATAGACATAAAGTCTCCTGCGAGTGATGTACCGTCGAATATCAGATTCGAGAAACATAATCTGATAACATCCGATTTAAAATTCCTAGCCAAATATCAGGATGTCGATACCGTATTTTATTCAGCAGGATTTGGTCGTGTCGCACCTTTTGAGACATTCGATCCAAAAGAAATCCAAAATACATTTCAGCTGAATACTATCGTACCGGAGCTTGTATTACTAAGTTTTTTCAAAAAAATGCTTGCAAGGGAGCCGTTTAATTGCGGTATGATGGTAAGTATAGCCGGGCATGTATCATCGCCACTCTTCTCCCTGTACGGCTCGACTAAAGCCGCCTTGAGAAGCATCATCGAAAGCCTCAATATCGAATTGGAAAAAGCCGGGACCGGAAACCGCATCCTCGACATTTCGCCGGGATCTCTGAAAGGTACGTGCTTCAATGGCGGTAATGTGACAGATCTATCGTTATTGTCTCCACTGGCCAAAGAAATAGTCTCGCACATGGAAGGCCGGCAGACGCTATTCATACCGGAATATGAAACCGTTTTCAAAGGTGTTTTGGAGCGCTATCAACATGACACGCGCACTTTCGGATTACAATCATATGAATATAAGACTGCGGGAGGAAAAATCAATACAAAACCTCGCGTGACTATCGGATATCTGAGCGGGACGTTTGACCTCTTTCATGTGGGACACCTTAACCTGCTGAGAAATGCAAAGGCCGAGTGCGACTATCTTGTAGTAGGTATTCATAAAGATGCGTCACACAAGGGTAAGACGACGTACATCCCATTTGAAGAACGCATGGAAATTGTAAGGAACTGCAAATATGTAGATGAGGTCATAGAATCCGAGAAGGAAGACAGCGATATCTATTTCAAAAACATCCTGAAATACGACAAACTGTTTGTAGGATCAGACTACAAAGGCACACCGCGCTTCAACCGCTATGAAAGTCTTTTTGCTCCTTTAGGCGTAAAAATAGTGTATTTTCCATACACCCAAGGGACAAGCAGCACACAGCTCCGGGCAGCTATTGGTAAATAAAAATGATTAGATAATCATGGGTAAGCTATTTAAAAATACTATATATCTATACTTACTTCAATTCTCAAATTATCTTTTCAGTCTTATCACGTTGCCGCTGATAACCCGTGTTCTGGGACCTGAGACTTACGGTAAAATCGGGTTCGGGATGGCTTTCAGTGTCTACTTTCTGCTCATCATCGACTTTGGCTTCCGTCTTTCCGGGACAAGGCGCATCAGCGACGCACGCGACGATGCATCCGAAATCCAACATATAGTCTCTTGTATCAGTATGGCCAAGGTGGGCCTGGGTATCGTGCTGGCGATATGTCTGGGAATATCATCCTTGATTTTTGATGTAATACGTGATAATTCTCTTTTGCTGTATCTTTACCTGCTCTATGCGATATTTTCAAGTCTGATTCCAGATTATCTGTATCGTGGCCTGGAGAACATGAAAATCATTACTTTCCGAGCTGTTCTGATGAAAGGAATCTTCACATGTCTGATTTTCGTATTCCTCCGTCACAAAAGCCAATACTTTCTGATACCCGTCTTCCAAATGATTGGGGAAATCACAGCATTGGCATGGATATATTATGATATCCGATACAATCTGAAAATGTCGCTTCACATCCCGAGACTTGCAGATGTGGCAGGCCATGTTAAAGAATCATTCCAATACTTCATTTCACGCATATCGTCCACTGTATATAATGTGGCAAATACCACGATATTAGGAATAATGTATCCCGGTGGTTCAATCGTAGGCTACTATACGTCGGCCGATCGCATCCGCAGTGTCGGATGCTCTGCCATGACTCCGATTGCCGACAGTTTCTATCCGTACATGAACCGCACGAAAGATTTCAACAAGCTATTTAAAGTCACCCTCCTCATAGAAATCCCCGTTTTTGTCGGGTGCGGCGTAATATGGTGGTGGGCTCCTGAAATCTGCGACATGTTGTTCGGCGATGCTTTCTCAGGTTCAGCGGTTTTGTTACGCTGGATGCTGCCCGTTGTGGCAATCACACTTCCGAGCTACATGTTCGGTTTCCCGGCATTAACAGCTCTTGGGAAAGCCAAGTGGGCTAATTATTCCGTTGAACTGGCATCAGTGAATCAGGTATTGGGAATCATCCTATTGGCCTGTTTCTTTGAGATCACGGCCGTGAACCTCTGTATTCTCACATTTATCTCGGAAGTGCTCGTACTCATGGTCAGACTTATAATAATCATCAAAAATAAACATAAAATTATACGATAATACATTTATGGGCTTCGCATACAACATACTCAGAAAAGTCAGCAATCTGCCCGGTATTAAGCAAATAAAGAAATCAATCGGGCGCAGAAAATCCATGAAGCGCAATCAGGTATTTCTCGCTGAAGGTGTCGATACACTCAATCACATTGATAAAGTGCTGAGAAGTCAGGGGATCAATTATTGCACAGTCTTCGGCACTATGCTTGGAGCTGTGCGTGAGCATGGATTCATCAAACACGACCTTGATATCGATCTTGCAGTATGGTATGATGAGGCAGGCGAGTCACTAAAGGAGATTCTTGAAAAAGAAGGGTTTACATTTCACCGTAGCATCAATGTCGATAATGGCCAATGGGGACGTGAAGAGACATATTATTACAAGGGTGTAAGCATTGATTTCTTTTACTTCTACGAATCAGATGATATCCCTGAAAAATGGCCGTATACGACTGTATTTGTAATGTTCCCCGGCTATGACAATAATGTACTGAGCATGGAAGCACATGGCGGCATGATGCCCATACAGCTTTTCCTCCCACTCGACCGAACAGTAAGATATGTGTCCTTTGAAACAACGCAAGTACCTGTCCCAACGAATGCTGAAGAGTTTTTAGCCGCCCGCTACGGTCAGTCATGGCGCATCCCCGATCCTACTTTCGTCTATCCCAAAATGGGAGATGCAAAATGCGCGTATCGTGAAGATAAACTCGGTGTAATCAGTAAGGCTTGACTCTGATGATATCAATAATAGTACCCGTATATAACGTCGAGGCATATATCATCCGATGCCTTGACAGCATACGAAAGCAGACATTCACTGAATTTGAAGTCATAATCGTCGATGATGGCAGTAAAGACGACTCAATCAGGAAGACTGAACAATTCATCAAAGACAATCCATGGCTCGACATACGATTGATCCATCACAAGGTCAATTCAGGATTATTGGCAGCACGGCGCACCGGCTATCTTAATGCCAAGGGTGAATATATAGTATTTCTTGACAGTGATGATTTCCTGACAGATACAGCTTTACAGGTTTTATCAGACGGAATCAACGCTACAGGCGCGGATATTTTCATAGCAGCACATAATATAGTTAACTCTGATAATCTCAGTGTGCCACGGCTAAATAAAACCACCGGAGATTTTAACAGTACCGAAATTCTGAAACTTTTGCTCAGCGGATCACAGTCCCATAGCATGTGGGGCCGAATTTTCCGGTCCGGGTTATTCAATCCATCTGAGAGCCTACCGGATATCGCGGGGCAGATAAACAGTGAAGATCTGATGCTCTTCTATACTTTGGTGCTACGCGCTGAAAAGATACATGTGTCAAATATCCCCGTATATAATTATTTCTATAATATCGCCTCCTCCTCCAAAAAGAAATTCTCAGAATCACAATTCCGGCAGATCGTGAGAGCTACTAATTACCTATACTCACTATTGCGCAGCTCCGAGGAATGGTCCAATGTGAAAGACCTGCTCAAAAAATATATAGTAAACCGTATTTTTTCAATATTGGCGCAGGGATGTCCGCAAGGGGCATATGATAGTCTGGACAGTGATGTTAAAGAATTAATGAAAGAAAGGTCCATATTATCTTCTTTGCCTGTTCACCGGCGATTAGCTCTTGCTTTTTTGCGAGAATTCCCCGTATTAAGAAAAATCACGAGTCTCCATTATTCATGAAAAAACCGCTCATTATAAAGATTGCGGCACTACTGCTTATCCTTTTCTCGATTGTTACCGGCCTCGGCTCATTCAATCCGTTTGGATCATACAATCTGGAGGATATGTCAAGTTCATCCTCCCCTTTGGCCCTGATCGTCCAATCCGCCTTTATTGGCTGCCTGCTTTTCGTAAAGGGGGAAGATAAGTCACTCAATAAACTAAGTCGCATCCTGGGAGTTTTTGTAGCTATCTGGATTCTCATCACCGTACTGTTTAGTATAAATACTATCCGAACCCCTTTTTTCGTAATTGCACTGAAATTAGCTCTATGCGTGCTATTATTTTGTAAATTACCCATATTATTCCATAAGAATACACGTCTGTTAGCAAATTCGCTGCTGACATTCAGCATTACTGCCGGTACGATAGCAGCTTTGTTCATGGGGGGATACTTGGATCAGCTTACATATTGGGGAGGTGGACGTGCGGCCATTTTTTTCGAAAATCCGAATTCGACAAGCACACGTATGGCATTCGCGTTTATGTTCATCCTGTATCTTGTCATTGACAATCCTAACCATTGGATGTCGGTCAGGCTGATCCTGCTCGCGCTTGAATTGCCCATACTCTATACCATCATAGCAAGTGGCTCACGAGGCAGCTTTATAGTTTTGCTTGTTTGCCTGGCTATTTATCTATATTTCTTGCGCACCGGAAGCCGGTTTACAAAACTACTCATAACGGGGTGTTGCGTGGCTGCAACTATATACTTCATCGCCAGAACAGTCGAGACCAACGATGATTTTTCTATGGTCGAGCGCATTAATTCAACCATTGAGACTGGTGAAGATGCCGGGCGTACACAACTCTCTGATGCAGCCCTGGACATATACCTTGATTACCCATTTACGGGCGTGGGTGCGTTAAAGTTCCAGGAATTGATGCTCTCGCGCCATGGGCTCACGCATACTGTACACAACGTATATTGGTACGTGCTTGCGACATCAGGTTTCATCGGTTTCATATTTTTCGGATATTTTCTATTTGCACTCTTCAGAGTGGTGTGGAAAAAACATAGGATCTCACCATTTGGCTTGGTAGCATTTCTGGGAATGGTCCTCATTGGATCAAAAACCGGCGGAGCCCTCACTTACATCTTCATGTGGTATGTATTTGCCATATCCTATTCACTAACTTTTATACATCAAAGCAAATGAAGTCTTTTGCTATACTTACTTCGTGGAATTTGCTCGAAGTCAATGGCGAATATTATATTGGAGGAACGCATTTCACGTATCTCGCCTATGCTTCGCAAAATTTTGATAAGGTGTATCTCATATCCTCCGTACGCCATACAGAGTACTGCGGATGTCAACATAATATTGGCGTCTTCAAGAATATTGAGGTGGTAGAATTACCGGAAGTCAACAGTTATCTCGGAGCAGTCTTCAACTATAAGCATTACTGCCGAGCATTAGAGTACGTAAGAGATAAGGTAGACTTCATATACTCCCGCGTGCCTGACCCTTTCTGCTGGCTGCCACGCCTGAAATACGGGATACCGACTGTGATGCATTACGTAGGCGATACAATTGATGCTACATTACGTAATGAAAAATGGTCTTGGCTCAAAAAACGAGTCATGATTGCCGGCTATTTGCCTGAATACAGACTTACTCTGAAAGCTTCACGCAAAGCGCGGACCTATACCAATGGGACACATCTAAGAGACAAATTGCAGAAAAAAGGTATTCAAGCCACAGCTGTAATATCATCGACAGTTTGCCGAGCTGACATGGCTGATCCCACACCACTCAGTGACAGTCGGCCTCCCCGCATGATCTATGTGGGATATCTCCGATTTGCCAAAGGTATGAATTTGCTGAAAAATCTTTGGCTGAAACTGAAAGAGACTTACCCGGGATTTCATTTTGATGTGGTGGGCAACGGAGAAATGATGGAGGACGTAAAAAAGTTTGTACGGGCAAATAATCTCGAAAAAAATGTACACATGCACGGGCGCATTGATGACCGTGCGGAATTGCGCAACCTCCTACGCTCAGCCGACCTATTTGTATTTCCGTCCCTCTCCGAGGGCTCACCTCGCGTAGTCATTGAGGCAATGTCGGAAGGCATCCCGGTGATTTCCACACCTGTGGGGTCGCTCCCGGGGACATTTTCTGATGGCGATACCATCCGCTACTTTGATTTCGATGATGCCGATGGTGCATACAAGCTCATAGAGGACTTCTGTAAAGACCCTCAAATATATGAAGCCCAACGCCTAAGAGCATTCAACACTGTCAAGTCAAATTTCACCATCGAACGTTTCCTATCTCAAATATACTCAATCGACTGATTATGAAATCCAAATTTCTGCTTATATACAGCTGGTTTGTGAGAAGCACTTTGTTTTTCCTTCCCGATATACCACTCGTTTCACGATTCCGCGGATGGCTTTACGGACTCGGCATGCGGCGATGCGGTAAAAATCTGATAGTGCAACATGATGCGATTTTGCGCGACTTACAGAATCTTGAGTTCGGGTCAAATATCCGTATAGCCAACCACGCATTCATAATGGGAAGCGGCCGTGTCGAAATCGGCGATTGTGCCATCATCGGGCCCCACAGCTTGATTGTGGCAGGGAATCATACTTTAGGAAATGGCAGTTACCGAAACGGCAAGTGCATGCCGGGAGTCATTAGAATCAAAGCAGGCGCATGGGTCGGAGGCAACTGTACTGTAGCAGCTGGAGCGGTACTACCTGAAATGTCGGTTTTGGGTGCCAACAGTATGTTGAACAAACCTTTTGATACTCCAAAGGGTATTTATGCCGGTGTTCCGGCCAAACTCATCAAAACGATAGGATAAATGCTTAAGTTTTTTGGAGATTGCTGCTTTGCCGACTGGTACTTCGATACCGGCCGAGGCATCGGTACGGCGGTCACAATCGGGAAAGCTCCTTTTGCATATATTGGCAAAATATGATTGGTAATTTCTTTAAACGAAGATTATTCTCAAAATGAATATTTCAACAAACAAAACAATGTCGACCATTTGCTGGCCTCTTATAAAGCTCTGCGAATGGATGGGTAGGAATACTCCTGTGACGCTGGTTCGTCTGCGGTTTTACGCTAAATTCAAGAGATGGCCACGATTGAATGATCCACAGGACCTCAATGAAAAAATTCTCTGGCAGAAGCTTTATGCCGATACAACGCGTTGGTCCGAATTGGCCGACAAATACAAGGTGCGCCATTATGTCGAGACGTTGGGGCTTGGCGAATATCTCGTGCAGCTCTACGGCAAATGGGATTCTGCTGAAGAGATTGATTTCAGCAAGTTGCCTAAAAAGGTCATTTTCAAAGTCAACAACGGCGATGGCAAGGGCACAAACCTCATAGTAAACAATCTTCCTGAAGCCGACCATATCAGACTACGGAAGATTTTCGATGGTTGGCTCCGACGTAAACATATCGGAGAGCTGGCGGCCGAGCCACATTATAAAGGTATGCCACCGTGTATAATTGCTGAAGAAGTCCTGAAACTACCTGCCGGAGCTCACTCTCTGACTGATTACAAAATATGGTGTATAAATGGCGCGCCATACTACATATGGACCTGCAGCGACCGCGATGAAGATGGCGGAGGTGCGGATGTCATGACTTACGACCTGGACTGGAATGCCCATCCGGAGTATTGCGTGTTTACCTCTGAATACCGTCACGGGAAAATATTGCCAAAACCGCAAAATCTTGATGAAATGCTTTCCGTTGCACGCCGCCTTTCCCGGGAATTTCCAATCCTGCGCGTAGATCTCTACAATATCAACGGCCGGATTTATTTCGGAGAACTTACTTTCACATCCCAAGGCGGTATGATGGACTTCTACTCACAGGAGTTTCTGCATATCCTCGGAAAGAAAGCCGATATCTCTGGGATCAAAAAAATAAAATAGAATTATGGCCGAACTGGATAAGACTTTTTTGATTGTACTTGGAGACGAAAACAACAGGCGTCATCAGGCCATGATCAAAAATATACATGATATGGGAGAAGTGCGGAAGATTCTCGATAATGTCTTTGTGCTCGAAGCCCACTAAAAACACGACTATGAGGATGTGCGCAATAAGGTCGCAGGCAAAGATTTTGGATACTGTCTGGTCATCTCACTCTCCGGGCTGAAGGCCGCTTGGAATCTCACACCGGACGATTCGAAATATCTCCGATCATTTTTCTCTTCCGAGCCATGAAAAAGCTAAAAGGAAAATCACCCAAAACCACCAAAAACGATACGACACGTGCGAGCGGATACGGAAATACTCGTATCAAACGCCATAAGATCGATTATTGGGAATCGTATGAGGTGAAAAAAGAAGAGCTTGAAAGCCTTGAAAATGGAAGCCGCAGCGATAAATTTCTCGAATTCGGTATAGCTACTGCATCTGCATTCATTTCGTTCCTGATTGCATTCTTTTCAGTTGATCCTACCAAACAGGAAAGACTTTACTACTCCTATCTGCTTGTCATCATAGCATTAGGGCTGGCATCTGCTCTTTTGATTTTTCTATGGCTGTGCGAAAGGGGCAACAATAAATCAATCTTTGACCAAATCAGAAAACGTCCTTTGGAAGAAGAAGGGCCAAACTCTTGAATAGCATGCTTTCAGTAATATGTCCAATATATAATGAGGAACGCTATATAGCCGCATGTATCGAATCGATTTTGGCTCAAGATTATCCTAAGGATGAGCTGGAGGTGATTTTTGCCGATGGCATGAGTACCGACGCCACTCGCGACATCGTCAGCCAATATGCGGCCAGATATCCCTGGATAAAACTCATCGATAATCCTGACCGCATTGTGCCGCCGGCCCTCAACCGTGCCATCGAGGCCTCCCACGGCGATATAATCATGAGGCTTGATGCGCACGCGGAATACCCTGCAAATTACTTTTCAGCTCTGACAGAAGCCCTTGTGCGCCTTGATGCCGACAATGTGGGAGGCGTCTGCATTACACTCCCCACCAATGAAAGTCCCGCAGCACGTGCCATAGCAGCTGTACTGAGCAGTAAATTCGGCATGGGAAACTCAGCATTCCGCGTGGGTGCCAGTAGTATCACACGCGTTGATACTGTTCCTTTTGGGTGTTGGCGAAGAAACGTATTTGACCGTATAGGGCTTTTTGATCCCGAACTCATACGCAATCAGGATGACGAGTTCAATGGACGCCTTACAAAAGCCGGAGGGAAAATATACTTATTGCCAGATGTAGAGGTACGGTATTATGCTCGCGACAAAATCAGTAAAGTTGCGAAAATGTTCTATCAGTACGGACTTTTCAAACCTCTTGTCAACAAGAAACTCGGCTCCCCGGCTACTCTGAGGCAATTTGTGCCACTGATACTCGTCGCAGGACTTATCGTTGGGTTGATACTGTCTGTATTGTGGCCTCCCTTTTTACCCGTCTATATCGCCGGAGTAGCCTTTTATCTTGGGCTGTGCCTCGTTTTTTCAATCCTCTCAAGCCGCGATATCAGACAAATCCTATTACAAAGCCTTACATACAGCACCGTGCACCTGAGCTATGGTGCAGGATATTTAGCAGGTCTTTGGAAATTATTAACGAAACAATCATTCATCGCTAAAAACAACAGATAAAGATGACTGTAAAAAAGAATATCCCTTTTTCGCCGCCGGATATGTCGGAGGCTGAAATTTTTGAGGTGGCCGAGGCCTTGAAGTCGGGCTGGATCACCACCGGCCCTAAAACGAAGGAATTCGAGAATCTCATTTCGATGTGCTGCCAGACTATCGAGTATGATGCCGACGGCAAGCCGCAGCACACTACCTGCTGTCTCAATTCGGCTACGGCCTGCATGGAGCTGGCCCTGCGCGTGCTCGGCATCGGCGAGGGCGACGAGGTCATCGTGCCTGCATATACCTACACGGCCACGGCAAGTGCGGTATGCCACGTAGGTGCCAAGCCGGTGATGGTGGATTGCGCTCCCGGCTCCTTCGAGATGGACTACGACAAGATGGCTCTTGCCATCAACGAACGCACCAAGGCAATCATGCCCGTCGACCTGGGCGGCATCGTGGCCGACTACGACAAGGTGTTCGCTGCCGTCGAGGCCCGGAAGCATCTCTTCAAGCCGTCAAACGACATACAGCGTAATTTCGGCCGCTGCATCGTCATCGCCGACGCCGCCCATGCTTTCGGCGCCATGTGGCACGGCAGGATGTGTGGCGAGATCGCCGATTTCACATCTTTCTCATTCCATGCCGTAAAAAATCTCACCACGGCCGAAGGCGGCGCTCTCACCTGGCGCAGCCGCGAGGGGCTCGACAATGAGGCCATATATAAGCAGCTCCAGCTGCTCTCGCTCCACGGACAGAACAAGGATGCTCTCGCCAAAACGAAACTTGGCGCCTGGGAATATGACATCATCGGCACATGGTACAAGTGCAACATGACCGACGTGATGGCCGGCATCGGTCTGGCCCAGCTGAAGCGTTATCCGGAGATGCTGCGCCGCCGCCGCCAGCTCATCGAGCGCTACAATGTGGCTCTTGAGCCCTACAATGTGCAGGTGCTCGACCATTATGGCAACGACCATTGCTCTAGCGGACACCTCTATCTTGTCAGGCTGCTCGGCGCCTCCCTTGAGCAGCGCAACGACGTGATCGAGCAGATGGCCCGGCGCGGCATCGCCACCAACGTGCACTACAAGCCCCTGCCGATGATGACGGCATATAAGGCCCTGGGCTATGACATCAAGGATTTCCCGAACGCCTACGCACAGTTTGCCAACGAAATCACCCTGCCGCTCCACACACGTCTTACGGATGACGACGTGGACTATATCCTCTCCAATTTCATCGACATAATCAAAGAGCTTTGAAAAGAGCATTCGACATCATCGCGAGCGGATTGGGGCTGATTTGCCTCAGTCCGCTCTTTGCCATATTGGCTGTGTGGATCAAATGCGACAGCCGCGGGCCTGTATTCTATCGCCAGACACGCGTCGGACGCGATAACAAGGACTTCCGGCTCTTCAAATTCCGCTCCATGCGTCCCGACAGTGACCGCCTGGGCCTCATCACCGTAGGCGGCCGTGATCCGCGCGTGACACGCTCCGGCTACTACATCCGCAAATACAAGCTCGACGAGCTCCCCCAGCTCATCAACGTCTTCACCGGCGACATGAGCCTCGTGGGGCCGCGCCCCGAGGTGCGCAAATACGTGGATATGTACACTCCCGAGCAGATGCGGGTATTGAGCGTGCGCCCCGGCATAACGTCGCTCGCATCCATACGTTACCGCAACGAGAACGAGCTGCTCGCGGCTGCCGATGACCCCGACCGATGCTATATCGAGACCGTCATGCCCGACAAACTCGCCATCGACCTCCAATACGTCGACCGGGCCACGCTCTGCAACGACATAAAACTCATTTTCTCCACCTTCAAAGAAATCATCACAAAATGAACAGAGAGCGGATACTGCTTTGCAAGCCGAAAATGTGCGGCCGAGAGCTGGACTTTATCAAGCCCGCACTGGCCGAGGACTGGGCCGTACCGATGGGCCCCGATGTCACAGCCTTTGAGAAAGAACTTGGAGCTGCCGTCGGAGCCGGTCATATCGTAGCGCTCGAATCGGGGACATCCGCCATACATCTCGCCCTGATACTGAGCGGTGTCGGTCGCGGCGACGAGGTATTGGTACAGTCGTTCACCTTCTGCGCCTCCACCAACCCCGTAGCGTATCTTGGCGCCACCCCCGTGTTCATTGACTCCGAAAAAGAGTCATGGAACATGGACCCCGACCTGCTTGAAGTGGCCATCAAAGACCGCATCGCCAAGACCGGCCGCGCGCCCAAGGCCATCATACCCGTAGCACTCTACGGCATGCCCTATCAGATCGACCGTATCATGGAGATAGCCCACCGCTACGGCATCCCCGTCATCGAAGACGCCGCCGAAGGATTCTGCTCACGCTATAAAGGTAAAGTGCTCGGCACATTCGGGCGCTTCGGCATCCTGAGCTTCAACGGCAACAAGATGATCACCACATCCGGCGGCGGAGCGCTCATCTGCCCCGACAAAGACACCGCCGACAGAGCCAAATGGTACGCAACGCAGGCACGCGAGGGCTATCCATATTATCAGCACGAGGTAGTAGGCTACAATTACCGCCTCTCAAACATATCCGCATGCATCGGCCGGGCCCAGCTCACAGTACTCCGGGAGCATCTCGCCCATCACCGCCACGTGCAGGAGCTCTACT